>JAGANS010000093.1 GCA_017624155.1 Muribaculaceae bacterium
GGGCGCTGCGTATTTGGGGGATGGCACCAAATACGCGAATAATACAGCGGGGCAAGCCCCGCGCACAATGGACAAAAATGGATGGCGATGCCGGTATCACGAGGCGTCTCTCCGAGACTTAATATGCTGTATGTTAGTTTCTACCCCAGGATTCTCCTGGGGCTCTCTCATTATTGCGGGGTCTCCGACCCCTTGCGATGCCACTTGGGGATTTGAAATGAAAAAGCACCCGGCGGGGGGCCGGGTGCTTGGGGTAGAGGGAGTTTATATTCAGGGTTTCACGATGCGGACGGTGCTTGTGGTGCCGTCGGCGGTGGCTGTGAGGATGTATATGCCCTGAGCAAGGCCTGCACCGGGAAGCACTGTGGCCTGACCGGCGTTTACGGCAGCACGGATGCTGAATACCTGACGGCCTGAGGCGTCGTAGAGCACGAATAGTGCCTCACTGTCGGTGAAATCGGCATAGACGTTGATGTCGCCGTCGATCGGATTGGGTGTGACGCTGATCTTGCCGGTGTCGGCAGTGGCGTTGCTGATGCCCGATGCGTCCTTGACCTCGACAGGCAGTTCGATGGTGGCTGTGGCGCCGGAGGGATCGGTGGCGGTGACGGTGGCGGTAGCCTTGCCCTGATGCTTGCCGTAGAATATCACGCCGGTGGCGTTGGGATATGCGTCGACATAGCGGCTCTGTGGCATATCGAAGGTGTAGGTGAGCTCGTCGCCGTCGGGATCGGTGAACATATCGGCGAAGCTGTATACACCCGAGGTGGTGCCTGCCGCAAATGCTATGACGGGAGCCTCGGCGGCCACGGGGGCGCGGTTGACATGTTCGATGCTGTAGCGCACTGAAGCCTCGGCGCTAAGGCCGTGGATGTCGGTGACTGTGAGGTCGAAGATGTTGCCGGTGGATGCGGATCCGTAGTCGGGCTCGATGGCGACATTGAACTTCACGGGAGCGAATGCATCGGCGACGCTGATGGTGCCGTCGTCGCCGGTGGTGACGGTGGCGGTGCCTGCGTCGGCCACGTTGATGGTGGCGTTGCCGCGGGCGTCATTGAAGGCGATGGTGAAGTTGTCGGTGTCGGGATCGCTGACTGTAACGGGCACATTGGTGACGGTGCCTTCCTTGGCATAGATGATGCCGGCGGGAACGTCGATGACGGGAGCGCCGTTCTTGTCGAGGATGACAGGCAGGTTGATGAGCGGACGGGCGGGGTCGTTGCCTTTGATCACGATCATGGCCTTGTTGTTCTTCTCGAGGCGTGCGGCTGCGGCATTGATCTCGAGTTTGATCTCAGCAGTTGAGCCGGTTTCGAGCTCGGCGTCGCCTGCCGGAGTGAGAAGCTTGATCCAGGGTTTTCCCTCGGCTGTTTCGAGACAGGTGAGGATGTATCCGAGCGAGCCGTACTGCTCCTCGAAGAGAGCAGCGACGTCAAACCAACCGTTGGCCTCGGTCCAGCCCATGTACCGGCCTTCGATCATTGCCTCTTCCTTGGTTACGACATAGGCGGGGAAGTTAACGCCGGCGGCATAGGTTACCTGTACGTAGAATTCCTCGCCCGGGTTGAGGAATGCGGGCTTGTCGAGAGCGACTGCAAAGAACTGTCCGACCTGAGGATCGGCCTGCGACTCGATGATGAGCTTTCCGCGGCCTATCACATCGCCTTCGCCGACGACATTGCCGGTAACGACTTCGAGGATCACCTCGTAGTCGGTGGCTGTCTCTATGTTGACGGGCAGGTAGATGTGCGACACGTTGAAGCCCTCGGCGGGCGCGGTGAACAGTGTGGCAGCCTTGAATATGTCATACTGCGAGTTGGAACCGTAGTTGTAGGTGCGGGGACTGAGAGGCGCAGCGGGGTAGTAGAGGGCGTTGCGGTACTCAAAGTCGTCCGGGGCATCAAAGATGCTTGTCGACGAGGCCTTGTCAGCGGGAACTCTGGCAAGGGTGACAGCAGTGCACTCGGTGACGGCAGCGGCCTTGCGGGCCTTGCGGCTCCATGGAGCGATGCCGCCTCCCTGGTCGGGATCGGTCTCCTCACCGACGCAGGTGGGGTCGAGAGTGATGTTGTAGGACAGCTTGTATTCGCCGTCGTTGCCGAGGACAACCGTTTCGCTGAATGTATCTGACTCGCCGGTGGCCTTGACGTACACCTCCTCGCGGTCGAGGGTGATGGCGGGAGCGGGGGTGACGACAAACTTCACATTGACGTCGCGCTGCTGCTCGCCGGCCTCGGTGGTGGCGTGGAAGGTGAGGCGGATGTTGTATTCGCCGGGGGTGTAGGCCGATTCACCTTCCATCATGGGAATGGCGAACTCGAGCGGCTCGTCGGTGACGTTGAGCACTGTGAATCCCGGTTCGTACAGGCCCCATGATTTTTCGCCGGTGGGCTCGCCGGTGATCCAGTCGATACTTTCCTGCTTGACGAAGAGGGGGAAGATGTCGAAGTACGTATCCATCCACTCGTCGTACTGTTTGGGCCCGTCGATCTCGATGTTGTCGATCGTGAAGGCGGCGGTGCCATTGTTGTCCACATTAAAATATGCGGCATACATGGCGCCCATCTGTACCAGCGGGTCGGAGTAGTCGGTGCTGCGGTATCCGAGTACGTTTTCGACTGTGACGTCGGCCGGCCACTGAGGATCGGCTTTGCCTGTGATGTCGAGTGTGACGGGAATCTCGATATTCTCGCTGCCGGGGACGTTGGTGGCGACTTTGAGAGCGGTGGAGTATGTGCCTGCAAGGCGGCGTGTATCGAAGTCGAGTGTGACGGTCTCGCTGTTACCGGGAGCCACGGTAGCCTCGACTACGGGCGAGAATGTCACGGCATTGCCGAAGGAAACCATGCGCTCGGGCAGACGGATGCTGCTCGAACCGTCGGTATTGGCGATACCGGCCAGACCGAAGATGCCGTAGATGACAGCCTCGTCGAACGCGGGCTTATATTGGAACTTGAATGAGCCGTCCTTGAACAGAACGAGCTGGAAGTCGACGCCGATATTCATCGAGTTGCCATATTCGATGAAGGATATGACTGCACGGTCGTCGGTCACATAGTGGAATGTGCCGGCGGTGCGTGTCTGATCCATCGTGTGCATGCCCCAGTAGGGAGCGATGATATTGGTGTAGACGGAACCTTCCGGGAATTCGGCCGGCGGCTCGGGCCAGATGCGGTCGTCGTGGCGCTCGGTGAACGATACGAAGCCGGTGTTGTAGACATACATCTTGTTGTACTTGCGGCCATAGAACGGGAATTCAAAGGGGAGTTCCACTTCCACATAGTCGTGCAGGTTGTAGTAGGTCATGCCATGCTGTGTGCCGAGGCCGTTGGTCTCGATGTCGATCCAGTCGAACTTCACGTTGCTGTCGTCGCCCGAGAAGGAGTAATCATAGCTTGTGACGGCGTCGGGATTGTCGGGCAAGGTGAGGCGTATGAGCGGATCGGGAGTGATGGCGTAGGTGAGTGGCTCGTTGCCGCTGTTGGTGACGGTGAGTTCCTTGACGAGTGGTGTGCCGCTTTCAAGAGTTTCTGTCACTTCGGTGAGGCTCAGAGCGATTTCGGGGCAACCGATCACATTGGCCTTAATGTCGGCCGAGAGGTTTCCGGCCGATGTTTCGACTGTGATGCGGTCGGCAACAGCGCCCTCGCTGGCGGTAGGCACGGTGACTATGATGTCTTTGGCCATGCCGGCCTCAAGGGTAAATGGAAGTTCAGCGCTGAAAGCGAGGAGGCCCTTGTCAGTCCTGACGGCAGTGACATCAAGTGCACGGTGACCATTGTTGACTATGGTGACGGCGGCCTTCTGCACCGAGGTACGGAATACGTCGCCGAGGTCGATCGCTGTGCGCTCGAGAGCGGCAACGGGTATGAGTTCCTCACCGTCGATGACTGCGTCGAAGCGTACGAAGGAGTGCGCGGGCGCGGGGTCGTTGGTGGCGATGGCGAGGTTGTTGAATGTCGGGCCGGCATTCATGGTGGCATCGGCGGCGAGGGTAGCGGTGATCTCTACCGATTCGCCGGGGTTCACCATACCGTACGGGAGGTTGAGGTTCTGTACGAAATAGGGCTTTGGCGCTCCGAACTTCACGGCAGTTCCTGTCCCGAAGCTGCGGAAGCGCTGATTGTCGGGAGTAGGTTCTTCCATGCCCCATATATCGGCCTGGTCGGCGCTGGTAATGGTCACAGCATCGGCGCAGTCTGGGTCGTTGATACCGCAGAACAGACCGCTGCCGCTCTGGAATACTGCGTCGGGCATATAATCATCGTAGAACATCTCGATGTCGCCGTTGCCCGAGAGTGCGATATGGAAGCTTACGGGAATATAGTCCTTGTCGTATACGGATGCGAGGACGTTGATGAATTTCACGACAAATTTGCCGTCGGACTTGCTGTATTCCACGCGCGACTGCGGGTTCATGAGCAACTGCTGGCCGTAGGCCGATATGAGGCCTGTGCCGCGCACAGCCGAGAATGTCGGTGTGAGCGGTGTGCGGAATGTCTCGTCGTTGGGCGCGAACATGATACCTCCGAAGCTGGTGATATATACACGGTCGTATGTCTTGCCGTAGTAGGGGAAGGCAAAGCCGAGCCTTATGGCCGACGATACGTAGTTGTCATCGGTGAACTGCGATGAGATGTCGGTGGCGTCCACCAGGTCGGGATTGCCGTCGTAGGCAAAGGTGTTGTAGCCTTCGAGGGTCGATGATACGGTATATCCGTATTTGTGGAGAGTGGCTGTGCCGCCCTCGATGGTCTCCTGCGAGAAGCGCGGGAATACGAATTCGAGAGGATACTTGCCGTTGTTGGATATTTTAAATGACTTCTGTACGGACCCGGCACCGACGGTAAGGGTGCCGGCGTCGATGGTGGCTGGCTCTATAGCCAGTTTGGCCGGCTCTGTGGCGACACCTTGCACCACGATGCGTGCCTGGCGGCCGTCAACGTCGGTGAAGATGATGTTGCCGGTGTGGCTGCCGGCTTCTACCGGGGCGTATGTCAGCTCGACGCGGGTGCGGGTACGGGCGGGGAATCCCTGCTGCACGCCGTTCTCGGGGCCGTGGAAGTTGACGGATGTCGACGAGATGTTGTCGGCATATAGGCCGCTGCCCCACTGCGAGCCGGCAAACTTGCCATAACCGCGGTTGTAGATCTCAACGGTAAGGGTTTTGCTTTCGCCCACAAGCAGCGATCCGAAGTTCACTATCCTGGGTGTGACGATGTCGGGGGTGTTGCCCGATACGGTATATGTGACGGGGATGAGAGTCTCGGCGCCGTCCGACTGGTTGGCAGTGAGGTGTAGATTGAGGCTGTAGGTGCCGTTGACGAGGTGTGAGCCGTCGGCGCTTACCTCGACAGTCTGTTTCTCGCCGCCAAGCACGGTGCCCGATGCGGGATTGAGCACGAGAACCTCGCTCCAGTCGGGGTTGGCCGAGCGGGCGGTGATTGCCCATGTCATATTGGCGGCTATATCCTCGTAGGCGCTGCCGCGGAGGGCTGCGGAGAGCTGAGTCCAGTTCCGGCCGCCGTCGTTGCTCATGTAGCTGTAGCCGGCTATGCCGTCGACGTCGGCCTCGGCCATGCATAGAGGATAGCCTTCCTGACCGCCCTCAAAGTGTACGGCAACCCAGAAGGATTCGCCGGGGGCGAAGTGGATCTGCTCGTTGAGAGCCACGGGATATCCGTATGCGAAGTAGGGGTAGTCGACTGTCTGGAGCAGGGATGCCGATGATATGGCCACGTCGCCCCTGAAGATCTGTATCACGGGGTTGGCGCCGTTAGCACCATCGATATTCAGATGGGTGAGGTTGAAGCCGTCGGGATATTGCGAGGGATCGACGCGGAACCACTGAGCCATCGAGTTGGGGAGCGAACGGTCGGTGTCGCCGATGTATGCCCAGATCTCCGAGTAATACTTGATTTCGGCGGGATAGTCGGCTGCGTCGTAATCGGCGGCGAGGGCAGTGGCGGCCTTGACCTTGGCAGAGCCGAGTGTGCCGCTGTAGGGATGCACACGGCCGATTGCCGGGCGCGATACGGATGCGGGCATTACCGATGCGGTGCGCTTGTAGGCACTCCATTTGAGTATGCCCTCGGCTTCGTTGGAGATATTGAACGATGCGGTTGCGACGGGCTGCCCGGCCGACGAGTTCATGAAGAGCCCGGTGGCGTCGACGCTCATCTGCGGGCCGGCGTTAGTGCTTATCTGCTTCACGGGCGAGAGAGCCGATGCGTTGCCCCAGCGGTTGACTGCTGCGAGAGCCACATAGTAGGTGGTAATGGGCTTGAGACCGGTGATCTCGTGGGTGAAGGTATCGCCCGAGCTGACAAACTTGGTGTCGGCCACGGTGCTCTTGAGCGCGCTGAGGTCGGATGAGGCAGAGAAGGGCGATTCGCTATAATATATAATGTGGTGGTGTACATTATTGTCGGACGATGCGGGGATAGTCCAAGTTAGCGAGATATAGTCCTGTGCGGCTGCGAGGCTGAAGTCGGCAACCGGCGATGGAGCGGCACCGTCGCCCATCTGCAGTGCTTTGGCTGCATCGATGTATCCTGAGCCGTAAAGGCCGCGGAAGCGCTCGTTGTCGCCGTAGCCGTAGAAGTCGTTGACCGATGTCTCGAGCTGTGTGCGGAGGCTGCTGCTTACAAATGTGGGACTGCCATATCTGGACAGCACCAGTGCGGCGATGCCAGATACATGCGGAGTGGCCATTGAGGTGCCTTCGCTGTATCCGTATTCGTTGTTGGGCAGAGTGGAGAGGACGCCTGCGGCCTCGCCATAGTCGAGCAGACCGCCGGGGGCGATGAGGTCGACCCATGGGCCATAGTTGGAGTAGGATGCGGGCTGCAGTTCGTTGGTCATGGCTGTCACAGCCAGCACCTTGTCGTAGGCGGCGGGGTAGTAGTTGCCCGTGGCGCCGTTGTTGCCTGTTGCGAATATGCAGAGGCCGCCGGTCATGTTGTCGGAGCGGGCAGTCTCTGTGAAGTAGTCGATAGCGTCGAACACGGCCTGCTCGTAGTATTCAGGCTCGGCCCAGCCCCACGAGCATTGTGCGATGGTGGCGCCGCGCTCGGCCGCGTAGACTATCGCGGCGGCGAAGTCGCCGTCGCCGCTGCCCTGTCGTGGATCGAACACCTGACAGGAGATCATCTTCACGCCCGAACCGGGGGTGCCGTCGCCGCCGGCCACGCCGGCCACGCCGATGCCGTTGTTGTTGACAGCGGCTACAGTACCTGCCACGTGTGTGCCGTGGTTATGCGGATATATCTCACCTGAGTTGGTGCAGAAATTATAGCCGTAGATGTCGTCGACAAAGCCGTTGCCGTCGTCGTCGACACCGGGCTGACCGTTGAGCTCGGCTTCGTTGGCGAGCATGTTGGCGGCGAGGTCCTCGTGGCGGTAGTCGACACCGCCGTCGATGATAGCTACGGTCACTTTGTCACGGCCGGTCTCCGACTTCCATGCCTCGAAGAGGTTGATGTCGGCGCCCCTGACAGCTGTGCCGATGTTGCCGAAGTTCTGATAGTGCCACTGGTCGGGCAGACGCGGGTCGTTGAAGAAGTAGTCGACGCCGGCGGCCTTCATTGGCGGCCGGGACACGGAGCGGAAACCGCCGGTACCCTCTTTGAGTACCATCGGGGTTACGGCTTCGGTAAGTTCGATGCCGGGGGTGGCGGCAAGTACTTTGCGGGCTTGAGCGACGGGCATGCTTTCGTCGAAGCTTACCACGTACCAGCGGTCGAGTCCGTAACGGGCGCGTTGCTCGGCAAACTGCGGACTATATGGCAGCATGGGCCTGATAGACATGGCCTTGATCTGCGATGAAGCGCGGTCGAGCGTCGAAATGCCTGTGCTCAGACGGCCCTTGGCTGCCTTGAGGGGAGCATTTCCGAGCTGACCGGCAACTTCGGGCTGCAGTTTCACGCGCAGCACACCCTTGGCGGGCTCAACGCTCTGAGCGCTGAGAGTTGCAGCGGCGCCCAATGTGACAAGGGCAGCTGCGAGCCATCTGGAAAATTTGTGCATGTTTGTGATTGGTTAATATTTTGAGTTATAAATAGAAAATACAATTATTCTGCAAATGTAGCGAATTTTTTATTAATTTTGACATTTTATAATTAGTTATTAATCTTTTATAGGGTTTATAATATATTTTTTTCGTAAAAACGGCAGGAGTTGTAATGGCTCTGACATAAAAACGCCGCAATCCGATGGACTGCGGCGTCGTGCTTGTATATCTCAGGTGCGTGATTACCTGACGTAGACTTTTTTGCCACCGGCGATGTAGAGGCCGGCGGGAAGTCCGACAGTGGCGTCAGCTGCGTTGACGGCAGTTCTGACGGCCACGCCCTGCATGTTGTAGACGTTAACGAGGTCGTTGTCGGCGGCGATTATCGAGCTGATGGAACTGAGAGTGCCGCTGAGGGTGACCGATGTGATATTGAAGGGAGCGTTGCCGGGGCCGGGATTCATCTGGATGAACAGAGCGCTGACATCGGCGAGCGCATCGGCTACGTTGATGCCGTCGAGGTCGATTACTGCCTGCGATGCGTTGCGGTCGGCCTTGTCGTTGCCGGCCCACAGGGCAGCCGGATTATCGAAGGCGGTCATTACATTTATGTCGTAATTGGTAAAATCGCCCTTGTCGGCTGAAAAGTTGATGTTGAGGTAGCGCTGGTCGGCATATTCGTCGAATGCGGTTTTGAACAGTTCGAGGGTGTTCCAGTCGCTTACCCAGAAGTATCCGCCCCAGATGGCGTTGTCGGGCATTGCGAAGCCGTCGTTCATCACGGATACTTCCTTTACAGTGAAGTCGGCGCCGCAGATCTCTATGCCGTACTGACGGGCTGTGTTGAGACCGGCGTCGGTGAGGTAGAGCCTGAAGTCGGAGGCATTATCGCTGAGTGTTGTTTTGATCGAGCCGGGGAGCCATGTGCCGTTGGCCTTGACTTCGATTACATCGCTTGTGTTTTCGAAGGTTATGTAGATATAGTTGCCTGTGCTGATACCGTCGGCGAAGTCTTCGGCAGGGATGGTGAGCGTGTTGTCCCAGGTGACATTGACAGGCTCGCCCGAGTAGAGGGTCTTGACAGTTTCCTGTGCCGATACGGGCATGAGAGTGGCCGTTGCGACCGCGGCCGCAAGTAAAAATTTGTTCATAACGATAAGGTTGTTAAGGTGTTATTTTGATTGCAATGTTATATCCGAAATATTGATGTCGGCACCGTAGGAGTTGATCGACCAGCAGTTTTTGAGAGTGCCGTATATGCGGGTAGTGAAGGCCGCGGCGTCGTTGATATAGACGGTGATTACCGAGTTGTCGGTTACTATCGTGATGTGGTACACGCCGTCGGCGGGGGTGGCGAAGGTGTATCCGTCGGTATCGGGTATGAATCCGATGCCTCCTTCTTCTTCAAGGTTGATCTTGCGGGTGTCGCCGTTCTCGGGATTGACGATTATGGAATAGTATTTTTCAGAATCGGAGCCGCGGGCGAATGACATGCCGAAACGGTCGTGGGCCGATGACGCGGTGACGGTGAATTCGATGCGGTTCTCGGTGCCGAGGCGCGGCATAAGGCGCGACTCGTTGCCGCTGAGGCTGAATCCGGCGATAGTGCGGGCCTGTCCGAGCATAGAGGCGATAGCGGGTACCTCGGTGGTGTACAGGGTGCCGTCGGCGCGTTGCATCAGTTTGTGGGCCACGAGGTTGCCGGCCCAGTCGGCGGCGTTGACGGTGCTGCTGCCGGCTCGGGTGGCACACCAGCCCCAAATGTATCGGTCGGTGCCGTCGCTTGCGGTTTTGCCGGCGTAGAATCCGCGTGAGTCGAGGAAGCCTTCGTGGCTGTCGGGCCACAGGCCGGCATCGTTGGCGGTGCAGGCGCGCAACTCATCGATAGTGCGGCCCTTGAAGTACTGCACACGGCGTATGGCGTCGTGCTGCTCGGAATATACGAGATACCACCAGTCGCCCATTCTGAACAGGTCGGGGCACTCGTAGAAGCGATCCCACATCATGGTCATGAATACGCCGGCCGAAGTCCAGTCGCGCAGGTCGGTCGAGGTGTATTCGGCCAGGACGCCTTTGCCGCCGAGACGTGTAGATACCAGCATATGGAATGATCCGTCGTCGGCGCGGTACACGAAGGGATCGCGGAAATCGGTGCGGCTGTATGTGTCGCCTCCGTCGATGAGCACGCTGCGGTCTTTGGTCCAGGTGCGGAAGTCGGTCGATGTAGCGAGCATAACAGCTTCGTTGATGCCGGCTGTGGTGGCCGGATTGGGCGAATGTGCGGTGTAGAATGTATAATATGTGCCTTCGTGGTATATGGTGGAGCCGGTGCCGATGGCGGCGTCAAGCTCCGAGGCAGTGCCGGTAGGCACGATCTCGCCGAGCGAGGTGTATGATGCGGCGTCGGATGTCTCGACAGCCCATATCGGATGGTATGTGACAGCCTGATTGGGACGGTAGTCCTGTAAGTACAGCACTTTGAAATTCTTGTCGACCGGATCGAAGAACGGCATCGGGTCGCCGACATAGCCTACGTAGGGTTTGTAGTATATATTCTGGCTCTGTGCCTCGGCCGACGCGAAAAAAGTGTCGGTGCCGTCGAGGTCGCGGTGTGTGAGTACGGGCTGGTCGTCGCTGCATGCGCTCAGTGCCAGGGCCGATAGGATGGCCGGTGCGGAGATATATCGTGAAATGTTGCTCATGGCTTGGATTATTGGCAGAGGTAGTTGATGGCGTTTTTGGTAAGGGCGATGATGTTGTCGCGGTAGGGGTTGTCGGCGTTGTTGCGGTCGTACCATTCATAGGCCGGGGTGCCGATGGTGATGACACGTCCCGAGGAGAACCCCTTGAGTGCCTCGTAAGGCTCGAATTCGGCTATTGTGACGCGGTTGATGTCGTAGAAATGGCCTGATGCGAGAGCCTTGGCTCCGGTGCGTTCTTCCCATCCCTGCATCGATCCGTAGGGATCCCAGTCGACGCCCCACTGCAAGGTGCGGTTGGTGTTGGCACAACCCTTGGCGAGCAGCAGTATGCGGCTGTCGGAGTCGGTTTCGATACCGTCAAAGAGCGGGTGAGCCTCGTGCCCGGTGACAGTGAATCCGAGATTGTCTTCAAGAGTTTCGCTGCTTTCGCCGCCGAACATGTTGTTGGGGCTCTGCTGGTCGCGGGCAATGCGCCATACATCGTTGATGTAGCGGGCGCCGTCGCGCGAGGCGAGGATGGCTCCGCCGTGCAGCCAGTAGCTGTTGAACAGGTCGCGGGAGTCCCACATCTGTCCGGGCCAGTCGAGCCAGTCGAAATGGCACCATATCATGGTGAAGTCGTCGAGGCGTACTGTGCCGTCGATGATTTGCTGAAGCGAAACGTAGCGTGATGCCGGTATATTGTCGAGCATCCAGCGGCATGCGGTGCGTGCCTCGTCGCCGAGAGCGTCGACAGTTGCGGCGTTGCCTATGAATGCCTTGGGCGCCTGCGACATTTCGTCTTTGATGACTGTGACGGTGTAGCGAACGGTGGCGGTGCGCAGGGTGGCGGTGAACACCACGGGAGCGGTAAAGTCCAGTACGCTGCCCGATTCAGGATCGACATCAGCGCCGCCGGTGACGGTGAACGATGCCTGCATGGCGGTGACATCGGCGTCGAGCGGCACGAATATCAGGATGGTGCGGGCCTCGTTGTCGATGGTGCCCGAGTACTTGTTGTCGAGTGTGAAGCTGAGGAACTCTACGTTGTCGTGGGCGGCCCGAAGTGTGTATTCGGTATGGACGTCGCCGTTGGTGACACGTATCGCACGGGGAACCGAAGCGTTGAAATGTGTGCCGGCGGGGTAGTCGCATGTGGCTCCGGGGCTGAGGGTGATGGCATCTACTGTAAGGTCGGAAAGGTTGGTGCCGGTGGGAAGATTTACTTCGATGCTGCGCGAGTTGTGTTCCACCACACCTTCGTAGCCGCTCACTGTGATGGCTTCGATGCGGGTCTCTCCCTCAAGACGCAGGCCGGAGGTGTTGTCGTCGCTGCAGCCTGCGAGGATATATGCCGCAAGAGCTGTAAGAGCGATATATAATATGTTGACTATGGTTTTCATTGCTGTGAGGATAATAATGGATTGGTTACCAGTTGCCGATATTTTGGTGATAGTGTCCGTTGGACGCGCTTACCTGCGAGAAGGGGATGGGCAGATATTCGTTCTTGTCGGCGGTGAACGATGCCGATGAGTATATGGCGCAGTTATCGGCCTCCTCGGCATAGTATTTGTTGAGCGTGGCGGCAGCCTCGCCCCAGCGGACGAGATCGAAGAATCGCTCGGATTCCATAGCCATCTCCACGCGGCGTTCGTGCTTCACTATGGTGAGAGCCTGCTCGCGGGTGTACGAACCCGGGTAGGGGCGTACGCTGAGGTGAATGCCGTACAGGTTGCCGTAGTCGGAGATCATGGATGTGCTCTGTGCGGCGCGGCGGCGCAGTTCGTTTACCAGCTCCATGGCTTCCGGGATATTCATGTCGAGTTGCACGAGGGCTTCGGCACGCATGAGCATCACGTCGGCATATCGGAGTACGATGCGGTTCATCGGCGAGCCCCACCATGAGCCCTTGACGAGGTATTCTGTATCGGGGTCGACGTTGTGTTTGAGCGATACGTAGTATCCGTAGAGTCCGTTGGAGCGGCTCCATACGGCGCTGCGGTCCATCATGTAGTTCTTATTGAACATGTAGGGGGTGCCGGGCATACCGACGGTGAGATAGAGGCGCGGGTCGGCGTTGTCGGCAGCCGGGTCGTAGTCTTTGTTGTTGAATGTATCGGGCATGGGCAGACCGTCGCCGTCGGTGCGGAAAGCGTTGACGAGATTCTGCGAGGGCTTGTAGAAGTCGCAGCCGCCGTCGGTCACGCCGGGAATATTGGGAACTATGAGGCCATACGACCAGTTGCAGTTGCCGTGAGTGGTGCCGTCGTTGAACGAGTATTGCATTGCCCATATCGACTCGGGCCCGTTTTCGTACTGAGGCTCGGGGCGGAAGTTGTTGTGGAAATCGGGTTCGAGAGCGCATCCCGAAGCCGACATGATTGCCGGGTCGGTGTATTTGACAACATTGAGCAGGTCCTCGCGGTCGATCGATGTGACGCGGTGCGATGCCGGATCGTCCTGACGGTATGCTTTGTAGAGATAAGTCTTGGCGAGATAGGCAGCGGCAGCGGCGCGGTTGGGCCGTCCGACGCTCTTCTGCACCTCGGGCAGGTTGTCGAATGCGTATTTGAAGTCGTCGGCTATCAGCTGCCAGCCTTGGTCGTTGGTATAAGCGGTGTTTTCAAGATCGTTGTACTGCGAGGGCGTGAGTGACTCGTCGACAGCAAAGGGTATCTGTTTGTAGAGGCGTTTGAGCAGGAAGTGACCGTGTGCGCGCAGGAACCGCATCTCGGCTATGCGGGTATCGCGCTCGGGATAAGTCGAGGCGTCCATCGAGCCGAGGACTTCGAGGGCCGAGTTGGCGCGCGAGATGGCATTGTAGAGGCGTTGCCACATGTCGGAAATGTTCCAGTTGGTGGTCATGATGCCCTGTGATATTTCCAGGGCGTGAAACACGTCGCCGTCCTCGGTGCCGTTGCCGCCCTTATAGGCGTCGTCGGAGCGCACGTCGAAGTTCCACATCGAGAACGACGAGTTGATATCCTCGGCCGAGATCCATACGGCGTAGGCCGATATCACGAGGTTGTCGACGTATCGTGGATCGAGTACCTGATTCTGGTCGAGAGTGCCCTGGGGCTTGGGGTTGTCGAGGAAGTCGTTGCAGCCCGTGCATATTGCGGCGAGGGCGAGAGCCGCGGTGTATATGATTCTTTTCATGGCTTGATCAGAAAGTGACGTTAAGACCGAAAGTTACATTGGTCGGAATGGGATAGCCGAAGTTGGGATTCTCGGGGTCTACACCCGTGAATTTCTTGCTCTTGATTGTGAGGAGATTCTGAGCGCTGAGGTAGAAGCGGAGTTTCTGCATGTGCAGGCGTCCCGAGATGCGCGATGGCAGGATGTAGCCAATCTGTATGTTGCGGAGCTTTAGGTATGAGCCGTTCTCTACGAAGTAGGTCGATACGCGCTTTTCGTTATTGAGGTCGGAGCGGCTCAGGGCCGGAATGTCCGAGTCGGTGTTCTGCGGAGTCCAGGCGCCGAGCAGTCGTTCGCCTTTGTTGAGGAAGCCTATGTTGAGTCCGCTCCACAGATCGGTTTCTTTTTTCATGTCGGATATCACATCCTGCCCCTGCGCTCCTTGCCAGAACATCGAGAAGTCGAAGTCGCGGTATTGCAGGTACACGTTGATGCCGTAGGTGAAGTCGGGCGTCGGGTCGTAGATCCACTGCTGGTCCTTCTCGGTGATGCGCCCGTCGTTATCGAGGTCGCGCCAGCGGAGGCGGCCGGGAGCGGCGCCCTCCTGTATGGCATGGTTGTCGACTTCTTCCTGCGAGCGGAATATGCCGTCGGCCACGTAGCCGGCCTGTGCGCCGAAGGGATGGCCGATGACGCTGTACACGCCGTTGCCGCCGAATGTGCCGTTGGCGGCTACTGTGCCGGGGATGTCGGTAATCTTGTTGCGGTAGGCTGATATGTTGCCTGTGATTTCGTATCGCAGGCCGCAGGGTGCGGTATCGCGGTAGCCGAGGTTGAGTTCGATGCCGCGGTTTTCCATCTCGCCGGCGTTGATCCACTGCGACGAGCCTTCACCCATGGCAGCGATGCCGACCATCTGTACGAGTATGTCGGATGTCTTTTTGTAGTAGGCGTCGAGCGAGCCGAAGAAGCGGTTGTTGAACATCGCCCAGTCGAGGCCGGCGTTGTATTGCGTGGTGGTTTCCCACTTTATGTCGGGGTTGCCGATCTGGTTGCGTTTGAATCCGGAGTCGAGAATCGAGCCGCCGTTGGTGCCGTCGATGTCGTATGAAGTGCCGTAGCTCTGTCCGCCCGACTCGTTGACACCGTAATTAGGTACGTACACGAAGTAGCGGGCGAGGTTGCTGATCTCCTGATTGCCGGTCTGGCCCCATGAGAGGCGCAGTTTGAGGTCGTTGAGCCACGTCGCGGAGTCGCGGAGGAAGGCTTCGTTGTTGATGCGCCAGCCGAGCGATACCGAGGGGAAAGTGGCGTAGCGGTTGTGTGCGCCGAAGCGCGACGAGCCGTCGTGACGCAGGGTGACGCCGAGCAGATAGCGTTCGTCGAAGGAATAGTTGGCCTTGGCGAAGAACGATACCAGGGAGAAGCCGTCGCCCGAACCGTATGCCTGAGCTGTGCCTGCGCCGGCGTCGGGCCACATGAAGTCGGGGTTGAGCACCGAGAAACCGGTCTTGTAGCCCGAGAACCACGATGAGTTCTCGCGGTTGAGTTCGATGCCGGCGAGAGCGTCGATGTGATTGCGGCCGAAGTCGATGTTGTAGTTGGCCACGAGATTCCACATCCATCGGGTCCAGTGCTCCTGCTTGGCCTCTACGGCGTTGGTGGAGTTGGCCACATTGCCCTCGGTGATCGGATAGGTGAATATGCGCTGCTCCTTCTGCGAGTAGTCGAGGCCGAAGGTGGTGCGTATGTTGAAGCCCCTGAATGGATTGAGATTGACATATGCGTCGCCGAACATGCGCCAGTATGTATAGCGGTTGTCCTTGTTGCGGATGAGGCGGGCGAGGGGATTCTCACGGTCGGGATAGCCGCCTACGGGGCCGGCAAACTCGCCGCTCTCTGTGTAAACCGGAAGCGAGGGATTGGCCTGTAGTACATTCTCGAGAAATCCGCCGGGCGCCTGTACCTCGTCGGTACGGTTGACGGTAAAGTGCTCGCCGATGGTGAGCGCGTTGCCGAAAGGCTTGAACTCGGTGTTGATGCGTGCCGAAAAGCGCTCGAAGTCGGAATATTTGATGACGCCGAGATTTTTGTAATATCCGAGTGAGAAGAAAGCGCTCATCTTGTCAGTGCTGCCGCTTACGGAGAGGTTGTAGTTCTGTACAAAGCCCGTACGGGTGGTTTCGTCGACCCAGTCGGTGTCGGCGGCGGGGGTGGTGCCGGCGGCGTCGAGATATTTCGACATGGATATTGATCCAAGTACAGGATAGCCGGCCTTGTCGTATCCCCAGTCGAATCTGTAACCGAGTCCGTTGGTGTTGGGATCCTGTCCGTCGTTGACATACGCCTGCCACATCGCGCGGCCATAGCCCTCGGCGTTGAGTACCTTCATACGGCTTGTGTAGAACTGGGCTGCCACTGATGCGTCGAGCTGTACGCGCAGATCCTTGCCCTTCTTGGTTGTGATGATGATGACGCCGTTGGCGGCACGCGAGCCGTATATCGAGGCGGAGGCGGCGTCTTTGAGTATCTGTATCGATTCAATGTCGCCGGGATTGAGCTCGTGCATGCCGCCCTTGGTGGGCACACCGTCAATGATATACAGAGGATCGTTGTTGTTGAGTGTGCCGATACCGCGGATACGCACTGTTGATGCACCGCTGGGATTGCCGTCGGCGCTGATATTCATGCCCGGGACGCGTCCCTGAAGAGCCTTGATAGGGTTGTTCTCGTTCTGCTTTGAGATTTCGTCGACGTCGATGGCCGTGATGGCGCCGGTGACGTCGACCTTGCGCTGTGTAGAGTAGCCCACTACCACTACTTCGTCGAGCAGCTTGTTGTCCTCCTCGAGCGCTATTTCGAGATGGGGCTGAGCCTTGACGGTAGCGGTGCGGAATCCGATATAGGATATGACAAGACGTGAATCTTGCGGCACGGTGATTTCAAAGTTGCCGTCGATGTCTGTGACAACACCGTTGCCCGACTGGCCTTCGGGTACAACGCCGGCTCCGATAAGCGGCTCGGAGTCGACGGCTGAAACAACCGTTCCCTGAACTGTGATGTTCTGCGCCTGAAGTGTGATGCTTGCCACAATCATCAGCAATACGGCGAGGATTGATTTTTTCATGTGGTTATGAAGATTTTTGAGGTTAAAAGCATTTCAGAGCCGTTCATGCCGGTGCTGAACGGTGACGCAAAATTAGCTATGGAATCAAGAGAACGGTTATAAAGTTTGCGTCTTAGGATATAAAAATTGTTGCAGGGCGGAAAATTCTAAAACAAATGTCGGATTTTTACAGGGACAGGCTATGGCTCTGATACACACCGCTCATCTGTCGAGGCGCGATCGCAGATCGGAGGGCGCTTCGCCGAAGAGGTCGCGATAGCATTTGGAGAAATAGGCCGGCGATGTGAAGCCGGTGGCATAGGCGATTTCGCTCACCGACTGTTCGGTGGCGGCAAGCATCTTGCGGGCGCGGTGCAGACGGTAGTTGCGTATGATTTCTACCGGGGTATAGTTGGTGAGGGCTTTGATCTTGCGTGTGAACTGCGACTGACCGAGTCCCATGCGCGAGGCGACTTCCTCGATGCTGAGATCAGGATTACTGCTGTCGGCCCGGAGTATCTCCATGAACCGGCTGTAGAACTCGCTGTCGATATGCCGCATGCCGTCGGGGACTGAAACCGGGCGGCCGGCGCGGATGTTGTCGCCTGTATTGCTCATACCGAAGGTGTCGCGTATGCGCCTGCGATTGTCGAGCAGGTTGCGGCACCGCGAGCGCAGTACGTCGGCATTGAAGGGCTTGGACAGATATCCGTCGGCTCCGCTGTCGTAGCCTTGCACGCGCTGTTCGTCCATCGAGCAGGCTGTGAGCATCAGTACGGGGATGTGCGACGTGCCAAGTTCGGCCTTCAGCGCCCGGCAGCATTCCATACCGTCCATCACCGGCATCATAACGTCGCAGATTATTATATCGGGGACGTAGCGTGAGGCCGCGCGCAGGCCCTCGCGGCCGTCGGCTGCGGTGATGATGTCGTATTCAGTGTCGAGGAGTGCTGCTACAAGACTGCGGATGTCGGCATTGTCATCGATGACAAGCAGCAGCGGCTTTCCGGTGTCACTTGCGTGGCTGCTGTCGCGATCGGGAGTCAGCACAGGCTCGTCAGCGTGTATTGTGGCGGCGGCCTCGGTCGCGGTCTCGTTGACTGTGTGCCTTACCGGCAGGTTTACTGTGAAAGTGGCTCCGTTGCCCGGTGTGCTTTCAGCCGTGAGCGTGCCTCCGTGAAGTTCCACAAAGGCTTTGGACAGTGCCAGTCCGATGCCGGATCCCTCGGGGTGTACCTTGTCGACCTGATAGAAACGCTCGAATATGCGGCTTATTTCCTCGGCGGGGATACCTTTGCCGGTGTCGGATACAGATATGGAGGCGTTGTCGTTGCCGCACTGTGCGGTGATAGTGATACTGCCGTTGTCGGGTGTATGTTTGAAAGCGTTGGATACAAGATTGAAAAGTACACGTTCGATTTTTTCGCGGTCGATGGCGATATGGCGGCCGTCGGCGGCGAATGTATCAACTGTGAGGCGTATGTGGCGTCGGCGCGCGAGGGTGGCGAACGATTCCATCCATGCCGATACCGAGGCGCCGAGGTCGGTTTCGGCAAGGTTGGCAATCATCTTGCCGTTCTCGTATTTGCGGAAGTCGAGAATCTGGTCGATGAGGCGGTGCAGTATCGCGACATTGCGGTGTGCGATGGCGAGGAGCGAGCTGCGCCGTGTGGCATCGAGATCAGGATTTGCCATGAGTTGGTCGACCGGTTCGGCGATAAGTGTGAGCGGCGTACGCAGGTCGTGCGACACGTTGGTGAAGAACATCAGTTTGGACTGCGTGGCGGTGTCGAGCTGGCGGTACAATTCGCGCTGCTTGTCGCGTTCCTGCTCGAGCTGGCTGTTTTTTTCGAGAAGCGCGATGCGGTGGCGCCGGTTTTGCCAGAATGCCCGCAGCATCAGAAATACTAAGCCGAATGTGAGGATAAGTATGGCGACGATGGCATAGAGAAGAGTCTGCTGGGCCGAGTGGCGCGACCAGTATTCGTCGATACGGTTTTTCAGAATCTTCATCTTATTGGTTTCTTCGCGCAGCAGGTCGTCCTGACGCAGGAGTATATCTGCGTTGGACAAATCTACGGCCGACATCGGAGGAATGGCTACCTCGCGACGGTATGGCTCACCGTGGAGTATAGCCATGGCGGTGCGTATGAGGCGTGCGCCCTCGGTGGGGTAGAGGAATGTGGCGTCGATGATGCTGTCGCGTACGGCTTTGATACCTATTTCGGGCGAGCCGTCGATACCCAGTATCTTTATGTCGTGCCGCCCCATATCGCGGACTCTGCGTGATGCGGCTATGGCCATCCGGTCGTTGTGGGCGTATATGAGGTTTACCTCGGGATACAATGGCAGCAGTGAGTCGACAAGCGCTGCTGTGCGGGCCTCGTTCCAGTCGCCGTAGACACTTGCCGCAATTCGGGCGCGGCTGTGGTGTGCCATTGCGTCGGTGAATCCGGAGTGGCGCTTCTGTGTCGGGGTCATGCCGGCGGTGCCCTGGATTTCGATAGCCCGGATGGTGCCGGGTATTATGTTGAGCGCGTATTCGGCGGCACTGCGGCCCAGGCCGGTGTTGTCGACTTCAATATGTGCCGTGTAGCTGTCGCCCACTATACCGCGGTCGAATGTTATCACCGGTATGCCGGCTTCATAAGCCTTGCGTATAACCGGTGTCACCGGCGCGGCTTCGTTGGGCGCGGCGATGATGATGTCGAAATGATTGTCGATAAAGTACTGAATGTCGGCAATCTGCCGGTCGTTGTTGTCATCGGCCGAGCGTATCTCCACTGTGGCGTCGTCGTGAAACATCATCTCGCGCAGCACCTCGGCGTTCATCTTGGCACGCCAGTCGTCGGCCGAGCATTGCGACAGGCCGATGCGCAGTTTTGGCTCGCTGTCGCTGTGGCACGACAGCATACAGCCGAGAAACAGCAGTGAGGCAAACAATACGGGTATGTGGCGGTGCAGTCTGTTCATGGGTGAGAGAACCGGAGCTATTTCTTGCCGGCGAGGCGGTCGCGGAGCTCGGTGGGTGTCTCGCCGAAGGCTTCGCGGTAGCATTTGGTAAAGTATGCGGGGTTGGAGAAGCCTACTTCGTATGCTATCTCGCTTACGGTGCGTTCGGTGCCGGTGAGAAGTGTGCGGGCCTGCTTGAGGCGCAGATGCCTGATGAGTTCTACCGGCGAATAGTTGGTGAGCGATTTTATCTTGCGGTAGAATTGTGAGCGCCCCAGTCCCAGGCGTGATGCCAGTGAATCGACGTTTATGTCGGGATTGGACATCTCGGCTGTGAATATGTCGAGGAAGCGACGGTAAAATTCGTTGTCGATATCGCCGGCGGCGGGAACGTTTTCGGGAACTGAGGCCGGGATGCGTGCAGCCGTGGCTTTAACCGGATCGGATTCGTGTCTGAGCCACAGATTCTTGATGCGCTTGCGGTTCTCGATGAGGCTCGCCACACGGCTGAGGAGCACTTCGGCGTTGAAGGGCTTGGCCAGATATCCGTCGGCGCCGCTGCGGTATCCCTGGGCACGCTGTTCGTCCATCGAACAGGCGGTGAGCAGCAATACGGGTATGTGAGAGGTGCTGATCTCGTCCTTGATGTGCCGGCAGCACTCCAGTCCGTCCATGCCCGGCATCATCACGTCGCTGATAATGAGGTCGGGGGTATATCTGGCGGCGAGATGCAGGCCGTCGGCACCGCCGGTGGCGGTTATCACGTTGTACTTGTCGCTGAGCAGGGCAGTGAGCAGGTGCAGGATGTCGGTGTTGTCGTCGATGGCCAGTATCAGCGGTTTGTCGGACTGAGCGGGTGCGGATGCCTTGTCGATGGGTTGCAGCAGTGCATTGAGCTCGCGCGGATCCACGGTCGGAATCTCGGCCGGGCTGCCGCTATCGACGTGGCGTATCGGCAGGGTTATGGAGAATGATGTGCCGCGGCCGAGCCCGCTGGCCGCTGTGATGTTGCCGCCGTGCAGCTCGATGAACGCCTTGACGAGCGACAGACCGATACCGGAGCCGGTAGGATGAATCTTGTCGACCTGATAGAAGCGCTCGAATATGTGGCCGAGCTCTTCGGGGGGAATCCCTTCGCCTGTGTCGCTCACCGAGAAAGTGAGCGTATCGGCTGTGGCGCCGCAGGCAAAGGTGATGGTACCGTTGTCGGGGGTGTGCTTGAAAGCGTTGCTCATCAGATTGAAGAATACCCGCTCCATTTTCTCGGTGTCGACGGCGAGGGTATGTGGCAGGCCGGGAGCTATGTCCACCACAAGTTTTATGTCGCGCCGGCGTGCCATAGGCCTGAATGATTCGGCCCAGTCGCGGGCGGCTGCGGCGAAGTCGGTTTCGGAGAGGTGCAGGTCGAGCTTGCCGTTCTCATATTTGCGGAAGTCGAGTATCTGGTTGATAAGACGTTTGAGTATCAGCACATTTTTGTTGGCGATCTGCATCATGGAGTGTTGCTGCGGAGTGAGGTTGGTGGCCTCCGACAGTTGTTCGACCGGCTCGGCGATAAGTGTGAGCGGTGTGCGCAGGTCGTGTGACACGTTGGTAAAAAACACGAGTTTGGACTGTGTGGCTTCGGCGAGCTGGCGGTTGAGCTCGCGCTGCTTGTCGCGTTCCTCCTGCAGGAGGCTGTTGCTCTCCTCGAGGGCATGCTGGTGGCGTCGGCGCTGCCAGTAGGCGCGCAGAAGCGCGAACACGAGTCCGAACATCAGCACGACGATGGCTATGACGGCATAGAGGAGGGTGGTCTGCGCCGAATGTCGGTTCCAGTAGTCGTCGACCTGCGATTTGAGCAGGCGTATCTTGTCGGTTTCCTCTTCAAGAGCCTCGGTCTGCAGTTGCAGTATGTCGGCATTGGAGAGGTCGACTGCCGATGCCAGAGGTAGATTGAGTACGGTGTCGTATGGTTCGCCTTTGAGTATGGCGAGGGCTGTGCGCACAAGGCGGTGTCCTTCGGTGGGATAGAGGAAAGTGGCGTTGATGACGCTGTCGCGCACGGCCTTGATACCGATGTCGGGGGCGGCGTCTATGCCGATGACTTTAATGTCGAGTCCGCGTGCGCGCGCTACCTGCGAGGCTGCGATGGCCATGCGGTCGTTGTGTGCGTAAACGAGGCCGGCGTCGGGGTGCTCGGTGAGCAGCGAGTCGGCTGCGCGGGCTGCATCTTCGTAGTTCCAGTTGCCGAGGGCCGTACCCACGAGTTCGAGGCGTCCGTCGGCTTCGAGCTGTGACACGAATCCATCATGTCGCCCCACGGCAGGTGTGGATTTGGGCAGGCCGTATAGCTCGAGTACCTTTGTGCCAGGTTCCACCAGTGTGAGGGCGTAGCGGGCGGCAGCCCGGCCTATCTCGGCGTTGTCGACGCCTTGAAATGCAGTGTATGTGTCGCCGTGTATGTTACGGTCGAATACAATCACGGGTATGCCGCGCTCATATACATCCCTTACGACCGGGGTTATGGCGTCGGCTTCGTTGGGCGCCACGACGATGATGTCAAATCCGTTGTCGGCAAAGTAGCGGATGTCGGCTATCTGCTTGTCGTTGTCATCGTCGGCCGAACGGATCTCGACCTCAGTGTCTTCATGAAAGATAGTTTCGCGACGTATCTCGTCGTTCATTTTGTTGCGCCAGTCGTCAGCCGAGCATTGCGACACGCCGATGCGGTATTTTTTCTCTTGCGAACATGATGCGAGGCATAGTGCGGCAAGAATCAATGGTAACAGATATTTCAGCCTGAACATATATTAATGTAGGTGAAGTGTTTTGGATGGCAATGGATTTCGGTTATCGTTTTATCGGTATTTATATTTATGAGGGTAAAGTTACGCAAAATATTATAAAAATGTATGCATAAAACACTAAAAATGTGTGGTTGCAACAAATTTTATTGTGAAAGCGCGATTTTTTATACTGTATCACATACCAATGTATTAGCTTTGCAAAGTGAATCGGCCGGATTAGGTTGAAGCCTGTCCGGCAATAGTTTCCATAGCTACGATTTTCCAAGGTAAAAAAGGTTGTTTCCCGATATGCCTACAACCATAAACGAAACCAACATATCATGAAAAAAATCATAAAGACAGCAATGGTGATAGCAGGCGCTGCGATGACGTGCCATGCATCGGCAGCCGACGGGATTACCGTCGACCATCTCGGTGTGAACAACACCCTCGTGCGTGTCGGAGCCGATAATGCGGCCCGATATATCCTGCTGCCTGTTCAGGAGGCCAATGACGACGCTACGGTAAATGTGCTTGTCGACGGCAAGCTCGACCGCGTGATATATGTGCGGCTTGCCAAATCGAAAGTCGACTACAAGGTTCCATTCGATATATCATCGTACAAGGGGCACGACGTGGTGCTCAACATTGTTAGTTCGCAGAACCGCGCCAACGTGCGCGAGGCCAAGGACGATGCGTGCTGGAGTGCCATATCGCTCTCCGATACTTTCGATACCACCAATACGGAGAAGTATCGTCCGGCATACCATCACACCCCCCTCTACGGGTGGATGAACGATCCCAACGGTATGTTCTACAAGGATGGGGTATGGCATCTGTATTATCAATGGAATCCTTACGGCTCCAAATGGCAGAATATGACCTGGGGACACTCTACCTCGACCGATCTCGTCAACTGGGAGCATCATCCGGCGGCCATAGAGCCCGACGGCCTCGGCTCGATATTCAGCGGCAGCTGCGCAATCGACCATACCGGCTCGGCCGGATTCGGCAAGGATGCCGTGCTGGCGATGTACACGTCGGCGGCCACAAGTCAGGTACAGAGTCTCGCAGCGAGCCGCGACAACGGCATGACCTTTGAAGTATATCCGGGCAACCCCGTGCTGCCCCTGGAGAGCGAGGCCCGCGACCCCAATATGTTCTACGACAAGGAGGATGGCCTGTGGCATCTGGTGCTGGCACATCCTCTCGAGCATGAGATGCTTTTCTTCACTTCGCCCGATATGAAGACCTGGACCTCGACCGGCAGTTTCGGCAAGGGACTGGGGGCACAGGGCGGAGTATGGGAATGTCCTGATCTGTTTGAGCTTCCGGTCGACGGCGGCAAGGGCGGCTCCAAGTGGGTGCTTCTGTGCAATATCAATCCTGACGGTCCCTTTGGCGGCAGTGGTATCCAGTATTTTACAGGCGATTATGACGGCAAGACATTCACAGCCGACACCGGTGCAGACGGCAAGGTGGTTACCAAGTGGCTCGACTTCGGCAAGGACAATTACGCTGTTGTGAGCTGGAGCGATGCTCCCGACGCACGCCGCACCCTGATAGGCTGGATGAGCAACTGGCAGTATGCTGCCGAGGTGCCTACCCGCCAGTACCGCAGCGCCAATACGCTGCCCCGCGAGGTAAGTCTGTTCACGGCCGACGACGGCCAGGTGTACGCGGCCACTGTGCCATCGCCCGAAATCGACGCTTTGCGCGGCAAGCCCACAGTGCGCCGGAGTTTCTCAGTCGGAGCCAAAGGTAGTGAAGTGGCACTGCCCGCAGCCAACGGCGGTATATGCGAGATCACTCTCGACATTGATGCGCGCCGTTGCGATACCGTGGAACTGACGCTCAGTAATCCGGCCGGTGAAAAGGCTGTGATGACTTACGACCCCAAGGCGCAGACATGTAGCTTCGACCGCCGCGAGAGCGGTATAACCGAGTTCAGTGTCGACTTTCCGGCCGTGACCACCGCACCGACATTCGGCAGCAACGGCTATCTCACACTGCGTATATTCATCGACCGCTCGAGTGTGGAGATATTCGGCAACGACGGCCGCTTCGCCATGACCAACCTTGTATTCCCCACGGAGCCATACAACACCTTTACGGTAAAGGCGACAGGAGCGAAAGCCAAGGTGAACAAGCTCACAGTGTATCCTATCAGCATAAAATAAAAACAATTTATATCATGTCAACCCAATCAATAGCCATGACTCGTAAAAGCACCCTGCTGCAATTCATCCCCGTGATGCTCTGCTTCTTCGCTATGGGCTTTGTCGACCTGGTGGGCACAGCCTCCAACTATGTGCAGAAAGACCTGGGCCTCACCGACTCGCAGGCCAACCTGTTTCCCTCGCTCGTATTTTTTTGGTTCCTGATTTTTTCAGTTCCTACGGGCATGCTTATGAACCGTATAGGCCGCAAGCGCACCGTGCTTCTCAGCCTTGCGGTCACCGCGGTGTCGCTGCTGATACCTCTTGCCGGTGACAATTATTGGTTCATGCTCACCGCCTTCTCGCTGTTAGGTATAGGCAATGCCATAATGCAGACTTCGCTCAACCCCCTCGTAACCAATCTTATCAGTGGTGACAAGCTGGCATCGACCCTGACGTTCGGTCAGTTTGTCAAGGCCATCGCCTCGTTCCTGGCGCCTATAATCGCCGCCTGGGGCGCCACTACACTTATGCCCACCCTCGGACTTAGCTGGCGCGTATTGTTCCTTATCTATGCTGCGGTGTGTCTGCTGTCGATTTCGGCGCTTGCGGCCACACCCATCGAGGAGGAGCGTCCCGACAAGGCTTCGGGCATCGTTGAATGCCTGCGTCTGCTTCGCCGCCCCTTCATCCTGCTCTGCTTCCTCGGCATCATGTGCCACGTGGGTATCGATGTAGGCACCAACACCACCGCTCCCAAGATCATCATGGAGCGCCTTGCCCTGCCGCTTGAGGAAGCCGGCTTTGCCACAGGCATCTACTTTATATTCCGTACGGCGGGCTGTTTTATCGGCGCCTTCCTGCTGCGCATGGTGCCCGCCAAGTGGTTCTTCGGATTCAGTGTAGTGCTGATGGCCGTCGCCATGGGTATCCTCTTCGTGGCTGATTCGCTGCCTCTGATCTATACCGGCATCGCCATGATCGGTTTCGGAAACTCCAACGTATTCTCGGTAATTTTTGCTCAGGCGCTCACATCATCGCCCCGTGAGCAGAACGAGGTGTCGGGCCTCATGATCATGGGTCTATTCGGCGGCACAGTGTTTCCTCTTGCTATGGGCTATGCCTCTGATGCCGTATCGGCCCAGACCGGTGCCGTGGCCGTGATGGCCGTCGGTGTAGTGTATCTGCTCTATTATACTTTGAAAATCAAAACCGTAAAATAATCATCACCATGAACAAGAATCTTGTAATCGGTATGGGCGAGGCCCTGTGGGATGTGCTTCCCGAGGGTAAGAAAATCGGCGGCGCGCCTGCCAACTTTGCCTACCATGTATCACAATTCGGGCTCGACAGCCGCGTCATTTCAGCCATCGGCCAGGACGCTCTCGGCGCCGAGATACTCAAGACCTTCGACGAGAAAAAACTGCAATACAATATAGAAACTGTGCCATATCCCACCGGAACCGTACAGGTCGAGATCGATCAGGCCGGCATCCCCCAGTATGAGATAAAGGAGAACGTGGCATGGGACAACATTCCATATACCGCACGCCTTGAGGCTCTCGCAGGACGTACACAGGCTGTATGCTTCGGCTCGCTGGCACAGCGCAACGTGGTGTCGCGCAACACAATCAACCGCTTCCTCGACGCCATCCCAGATGAAAACGAGGCGCTGATAGTGTTTGATGTCAACCTGCGTCAGGGCTTCTACAACAAGGAAATCCTGTGCAACAGCATGAAGCGCTGCAATATCCTCAAGATCAACGACGAGGAGCTCGTCACGGTGAGCCGCATGTTTGGCTATCCCGGTATCGATCTTCAGGACAAGTGCTGGATACTGCTGGGCAAGTACAACCTCAAGATGCTGATACTCACCTGCGGCATCAACGGCAGCTATGTGTTCACCCCCGGCAACGTATCCTTCCAGCCCACCCCCAAGGTAGAAGTGGCCGATACCGTCGGCGCCGGTGATTCGTTCACAGCCGCTTTCATCGCCTCGATTCTCAAGGGCCTGCCCGTAGCCGAGGCACATGTAAAGGCTGTCGAGACTTCGGCATTTGTGTGCACCCAGCAGGGCGCGATGCCTATACTTCCTGCAAATATTACTGAATGATCCTATAACTGATTCAAGTAAGCGTAATCCCCGTTCCCGGTCGAGTGAACGGGGATTTTCTTTGCTGTACGGTTATCCGTGGCTATAAAGATATCGGTAAAAGCTTTAGATAATTCGCCGAGTTATGCCATAATTGTTGCAAAGAGTATGACAAATCGTGCATTGACCGTTTTTTTATACCTTATGCAACACTTAAACTACATGCGGCAAGCCGCTTTAATATAATTTTGCACAAGAATTTCTAACAAAACCAATTAATAACTAATCATGAAAAAGACAATCCTCAGTGCGATATTGCTGCTGCTTATGGCAGTAATGGCGCAAGCGCAGAACATCACTGTGCACGGGACTGTGTGGGGCCTCGCTGACGATGAGCCGCTGATCGGCGCTTCAGTCACCCCCGCCGACAATCCCGGCAAAGGTGTGACCACCGACATTGACGGTGCATTCACAATCACCGTGGCCGAGGGCTCACAGCTCACATTTTCTTATGTAGGATACAAATCACAGACTCTTGCAGCCGTGCCCGACATGAAGGTAGTGCTTGCCGAGGACGCCCAGGCGCTCGACGAAATCGTGGTAGTCGGTTACACCACCCAGCGCAAGGCCGACCTCACCGGCGCCGTGGCCGTGATGGACATGAAGCAGCCCATGAGTGAGAACTCGGGCAGTATCATCAATTCGATGCAGGGCCGTATGCCAGGTGTGCAGGTTACCACCGATGCCGCTCCCGGCGGCGGCGCTATCCGTGTGCGCGGTATGTCGACTGTCAATGCCAACGACCCTCTCTATGTAGTTGACGGTATCGCCACCGACAATATCACATCCATCAACCCCAGCGACATCGAGTCGATGCAGGTGCTCAAGGATGCCGCATCGGCCTCTATCTACGGTTCGCGCGCAGCCAATGGCGTCATCATCGTCACCACCCGTCAGGGCAAGGGCGACAAGATGAATATCAACGTCAACTATGCAGCTTCGCTTCAGACTGTAGGTAAGCGCTATGAGGTGCTCAATGCCACCCAGTGGGGTGAGGCATATTGGGCAGCCAACCTCAACTGCGGACTCACCCCCTCGCATCCACTATACGGCAACGGTCCCAGGCCTGAGCTTGTACAGTATATCGGCGGCAACACCAACTTCGCCACCACCAACACCGACTGGCAGGATGAAGTGTACCATGCCGCATGGACCAACAACCTCACCGCAAGTATCTCCAACAGCAGCGAGCGCGGATCCTTCCTTTTCTCGGCCAACTACATCAATCAGAACGGTATGATGATCGACACGTTCTATCGTCGCTACTCGGCACGTGTCAACTCCACATACAAATTCAACAAATACATCACCGTGGGCGAGAACCTGATGATCGCCAACTGGAACGACCGCGGCTACAGCACCAACGACGACCGCGGCATTCCCTATACAGCCATGCGTCAGCATCCGGCACTTCCGGTTCGCGGTGCCGACGGCGACTGGGCACGTCCGATGGATCTGATCTCCTCGGATATCGCCAACCCCGTGCAGCAACTCTACAATGGCCGCGACAACACCAACCAGAGCTGGCGCATATTCGGCAACGCCTATCTGGCCGTGATGCCTGTCGAGGGTCTTACCCTGAAATCCAATCTCGGTATCGAGCATGTGCAGTACTTCAACAAGGTGCTCAACCGCAAGACTATCGCCAGCGACATGAACAGCATGAGCCGCGAATACGGTCAGGGCGACACATGGACATGGACCAACACGGCCAACTATGTGCGTACATTCAACGAGAAGCACCATCTCAACGCACTCTTCGGCGTTGAAGCCATCAAATACACATTCGAGAACGTAGGCGCCGCCCGCACCGACTATGCCTTTGAAGATGACGACTACATGCACATCGACTCGGGCGAGGGCACTCAGACCAACAACGGCACCAAGCGCCAGTGGAGCCTCTTCTCGATCTTCGGCAAGGTCGACTACAACTATGCCGACCGCTATCTGGCATCATTCACACTGCGCCGCGACCAGTCGTCGCGCCTCGACAAGAACCACAACTCGGGCGTGTTCCCCGCAGCCACCGTGGCATGGCGTCCCACCCAGGAGGAATTCTTCCCCGAGAACAACATCCTCAACGATCTCAAGATCCGCTTCGCATGGGGCCAGAACGGTAACTCGGCAATCGGCGACCTCTATGCCTCGTACAGCACTTACCGCTACGACATGGGCAACGGCGCCTACGACCTCAACGGCACCAACACCGGACAGGTGCCCGGCATCATCGTAGCCACCTCGGGCAACGACAAGCTCAAGTGGGAAACCACCACGCAGACCAACATCGGTATCGACCTCGGCCTCCTTAACGGCTCGCTCAGCGTCAGCGCCGATTACTATATCAAGAAAACCAAGGACATGCTCACCATCCCGCCCGTACTGTCGGTAGCCGGCGAGAATGCCGCCATGTGGATGAATACCGGCGACATGGACAACCATGGCTGGGAAGTGACCGTCAACTATAACTCACCGCGTTACGGCGACTTCTCGTGGAGCGGCAACTTCAATATCTCGGCCTACCGCAACAAGCTTGTCAAGCTCAACAGCCTCGTCAAGAGCGTGGGCGGCGACTTCCGTCTGATGGTCGACGAGCCGATGGGCGTGTACTACGGCTATGTATGCGACGGCATCTTCCAGACTCCCGATCAGGTAAGCAACCATGCCATCCAACAGGGTGCGGCCCCGGGCCGTCTCATCTATCGCGACATCGACGGCAACGGTGTGATCAACGAGAACGACCGCTGCATCATCGGCGATCCGAATCCCGACTTCTCTCTGGGTCTCAATCTCGATTTCCGCTATCGCGATTTCACCCTCAGCACATTCTTTACCGGTGACTTCGGCTTCGACATCTACAACACCACCAAGCGCCAGCTCTACTTCATGAGCAACGGCGGCGTGTCAACCAACCGTTCGGTAGACATCCTCAACGCATGGACTCCCAACAACACCAACACCGACATACCCGCGCTCGCCGTCACCGACGACAACAACGAGACCCGCATGTCGACCTACTATGTGGAGGACGGCTCCTACTTCAAGATGAAATACATCAAGCTCGCCTATCAGCTGCCGCAGAAGGTGCTCCGTCCTATCGGCGCCTCGACCTGCAGCGTATACGGTCAGCTCGAGAACGTGTTCACCGCCACCAAGTACAAGGGACTTGATCCCGAACTGCCTCTGGGCGGCTACGGCGCCCGCGTGGACAATGGTCCGTATCCGCGCTCGCGTGTCATCTCATTCGGTCTTAACATCAACTTCTAATCGTGTCAACAACAATGAAATCATCATATATCACCAGCAAACTCCGCCGCGCCGTGCTGGCAGGTGCCTGTGCAGTGCTCGCAGCAGGTGCCATGACATCGTGCGACGACATGCTCGACATGAAGCCCCAGGGCCAGTTCACTGCCTCGCAGCTCGACGACGAATCGATCGAAGGCCTGATGGCAGCAGCATACGCCGGCCTGCAGAGCCACTTCTTCGGCAATAACGAGGCCTTCGCCGGCCCTATCACCAACTGGATTTTCGACGTCCGCTCCGACGATGCCTACAAGGGCGGCGGCGGTGTGTCGATGGAAGGCAACATCCATCAGCTTGAAGTATCCAACATACAGAGCGACAACGTGAGCATATTCAACAAGTGGCAGAACAACTTCTATGCCGTGTCGCGCTGCAACAAGGCCATACAGGCCGTTACAAATTCAGAGGCATCCGATAAGGAAAACCTGATCGCTCAGCTCAAGACCTTGCGCGCCTACTTCTACTTCGACCTTATCCGCATATTTGACCGCATCCCGTATTTCACAGAGAACGACAACCCCAACGAGGCACGTTACGACCAGTACACACGCGATGAGATATTCGGGTTCATCAAATCAGACCTTGCCGACGCCTACAAGGTGCTCCCCGAGACCCAGAGTCAGGTGGGCCGCTTCAACAAGTATGTAGCCGCCGCTATCCACGCCAAGGTATCGGCATTCACATCCTCATGGAGCGAGGTGGAGCAGTATGCTGACTATGTGATCTCCTCGGGCCGCTACCGGCTGTATCAGAACTTCCTCGACATGTCGAAGATCGAGTTCAACAACCAGTATGAGTCGGTGATGGCCATACAGTTCTCCACTGCCAACAACAACGCCAACATCAACTGGTGCAACCTGCTCAACACCACCTACTCGGCCGGCAACCTTTACGGCAACGGCGACGACTTCTTCCTGGCCTCGCAGAATCTTGTCAACGCATTCCGCACCGACGACAATGGCCTGCCCATTCTCGACGGCACATTCAACGACGTGAAGGTTACCACCAACTATCCCGGCAATGTGGATCCGCGCCTCGACTTCACTGTCGGCCGCATAGGCATGCCATTCCGCGGCTATACATATACGATGGAATGGACCCGCGCCTATGATGTTTACGGCGAGTATTCGGGCAAGAAGGGCCTTATCGACCCCAATTCGCCCGACATGGTTCAGGGCTTCCCCTGGGGAGCTTCGCCGCTCAATTTCATTCTCATCCGCTATGCCGACATCGTTCTGCTCAAGGCCGAGGCCCTGATCGAGCAGAACAAGCAGCTCGGCGATGCCCGCGAACTCATCAACAGCGTGCGCCGCAAGGCTGCCCGCTCGGTTGATCCGTCATACACACCGGTCGACTGCAATCCCAATATCGCATCCTATTATGTAGCCGAATATCCCGCCGAGGGCTGGAATCAGGATTATGCCCGCCGCGCCGTGCGCATGGAGCGCCGCCTCGAGCTGGCCATGGAGGGCAACCGATGGTTTGACCTCGTGCGCTGGGGCAATGTCGTCGAGACTATGAACGAATACTTCCGCACCGAGTCGCTCCTCCGTCCCTACTACGAGAGCGCTACGATGACCGCCGACGAGACCTACTTCCCCGTGCCTCTCAGTGAGGTGGAGAACGCAGGCGGCCTTTACAATTAACCTTAAACTGCATTACGACAATGAAATTCATCAAATATATCGCTTTTGCGGCCATAGTCGGCACCGCAGCAGCATTTCAGGCATGCTCAAGCGTCGAGTATCCCGAGACACCTGTAGTGCCGGGTGTCACCAATCTCGCCTATACACTCGCAGGCCGTAACGTGACCCTCACATGGGACGCTCCCCAGGGTGCGACCGGATTTGAGGTGATCCGCAATGCCCAGCTTGTGGAGACTCTTCCCGCCGGAACAACCACCTATACCCTGCAGCGCCAGAGCACCGGCGTGGAACTCGCATACACAGTCAAGGCCAAGTACGACAACGATCTCGTATCGCTCGGCCAGACAGTCCGCTTCATTATCGAGGCCATTCCCGCCAAGGTGGGTATGCTCATCCCCTGCGCAAGTGTCGCCGAACTCACCGACGATGACGAGATCGCCGCAGCCGAGTGGTTCCAGACAACCTATGCCTCCAATGGCAGCATCCTCACTCCGGCCGACATCGCCGGTATCGATCCCGATGAATACAATGTGGTATGGGTGAACATCGACCGCGTGGGTCTTGCCTACGGCTGGGAGAACCTCCCCGCTCCGCTTGTCACTCCCGAGGCTGTCGAGGCCATGGCCCGCTATGTGGCCGAGGGCGGTAACGTATTCCTCACCAAGATGGCCACTCAACTCACTGTGCCCTACGGTATACTGGCTCCGGAATTCGCTCCCGGCATCTTCGGCTCGGGCGAAGGCGGCGAAGGCAACGACAACTGGTGTGTGAACGCCCAGATCGGCTACATGAACCACGAAAGCAATCCCTCGCAGTACTATGACCACCGTGCCGACGATATCTATAAGGGCATGACAACTCTGCCCGACTACGGGCACGAGACATTCGCCCTCGAGGGTCCGGGATGGCGCGAAGACCACAACTGCATGTGGGATCTCAATGCCTACCAGTACACCGCTCAGGGCGCCAATACGGTCGAGAAGTTCCAGAATCAGAACAACTGTATCGTTCTCGGCACATGGGCCCACGTGGTTGACTATGCCGTAGCCGGTATCGTACAGTTCAATCCCACAGCCGAGCATCTCGGCAGCTGCATCGCCATCGGCCTGTCGGCCTACGAATTTGCACAGCGCGGCGGCAATCCCTATCAGGATAATGTCAACCGCCTGACACAGAATTGTATAAGCGTTCTCAGCAAGTAAGGGATCACGATAAATAATAGATATTGGGCGCCGCTTGTCGGCGGCGCCCAATAATTTGACACACATTCATTAACCTACATTTCGTATGAAAAACACTTTACGCAAAAGCGTAATTGCAGCCTTGGCCCTCGGCCTCGCCGCAACAGTACAGGCTAATCCGCGTCAGGCTATTCTTATCGCGGAGCCGACAGTAGATCAGCTCAACAGTCAGGAAAAGGCTGCTGCCGAATACTTCCAGCGCCTCAACAACGACGGCGTTGTTATTGCCCCGGGCGAAACATCAAAGATCGATGCACAGCAAGTCGACGTAATATGGATCCATATCGACCGTCTGAATGTCGGCAAGGGTAATCTCCCCGCTGTATTCGACGAGGCCACAATCAACGCTCTTAAGCAGTACCTTGCCGACGGCGGCAACCTGCTCCTCACCAAGCACGCCACCCAGCTCGTGGCTCGGGTTGGCCGCGTAGCCCCCGAATTCGACGTCAACATCTATGGCGACGGCGATGGAGGCAATGGCACTGACAACTGGGAAATTATGGCGCAAATCGGTTATGATAATATAGAGAAAGATCCCAGCCAATATTACGACCGTCGCAATCATCCGATTTATGCCGGATTAACGACCGGCGATCGTGAGGGTCATGAAGTGTTTCCTTTGCTTGGGACAAACGGCGCCGGTGAAATGTGGCGCGAAGACCACAACTGCAAGTGGGACTTCAATGCATACAATATCGCTGGTCTGTTCGCAGTTGACGGCGCAAATACGGTTGAGAAATTTGAGAAGCAGACAAATTCGGTAGTATTGGGTGCATGGGGCCATGTAAAAGACTATGCCTGCGCAGGTATCATCGAATTCAAACAGCAGGCTCTCGGTCGCAGCAGTGATAACAAGGGCGTGATCATTGCCAACGGCCTTGCTGCTTATGAGTTGGCCCCACGTAATGGCGGTAATGCTTTCCAAAGCAATATCGAGAAACTTACAGCCAATTCGCTCAACTATCTCAGCGGTGACGGTGATCCCTCGGGCATAACCGATGTGGAGGTCGCCGGTGACAGCGCTGCCGAGTATTTCAATCTGCAGGGCGTGCGTGTGGCTGAAGATGCTCTCTCGGCCGGTCTTTACATCAAGCGTCAGGGCAACAAGTCTACAAAAGTAATCATCAAATAAGAATCACAACAATGAAACTCAATATATTCAAAACCGCTGTCGCAACTGCTGTTCTCAGCTGTGCTGCTTCGGCCATGGCCAATCCCCGCCAGGCTATTCTAATCGGCTATCCTACCGTCGACGGTATCGACAACTTTCAGGAATATGCCGCCGCCAAGTTCTTTGTCGACAACAACAAGGACGGTGTGGTGATCGCGCCGGGCGAAACCGACAAAATCGATGCTAAGAATCTCGACTGCATCTGGATACATATCGACCGTCTCGAGGTCGGCAAGGGTAACCTCCCCACCGCGTTCAGCAACACCGCTACCGTCGAAGCTCTCAAGAAATTTGTCGCCGACGGCGGCAATCTGCTCCTCACCAAGCATGCCACCCAGCTGCTGGCCAAGATCGGCCGCGTAGAGCCTTCATTCGACATCAACATATATAGCGACGGTCAGGGCGGCGAAGGATTCGACGACTGGACCCTCAACGCATATCTCGGCTACTGGCAGGAGAATCCCGATAATCAGGGCGACAAATTTCCCGAGCAGATCTATGACCGTCGCGGCCATGATATCTACAAGGGCCTTGAAACCAGCGACGCCTTTGCCTGGGAGACATTTCCCATGGAAGGTACCGGCAATATAGAGACATCGCTTTGGCGCGAGGATCACAACTGCATGTGGGATCTCAACGGCTACACATATACCGCCGAGGGAGCCAATACGGTTGAGAAGTTCGAGAAGCAGACAAATTCGGTAATTCTCGGCACATGGGGCCATGTACAGGACTATGCCGTGGCCGGCGTGGTGGAATTCCTCCCCGCCGACAACTCGGGCCGCATCATCGCCAACGGTCTGGCCACCTGTGAGTGGTCGCCCCGCAACGGTGTGAACGCATACCACAGCAACCTCGAAAAACTCACTCAGAACTGTCTCAGCTACCTCGCCCCCGCCTCGACCGACGGAGTGGCCGACATCGAAGTTGCCGATGATGCCGCAGCCGAATATTTCAACCTCCAGGGCGTTCACGTCGATGCCGAGGCTCTCGCCCCCGGCCTCTATATCGTGCGCCGTGGCAATAATGCTACCAAAGTTCTCGTTAAGTAAATATATTTTCCACACAGGTGCCGCGGCCATCCGCGACACCTGTGTATTACTACCCTAAAATCAGAATAATCATGAATAAACCCTTTGCAACCCTGCTCCTTGCCGCGACTGCGGCAGTACCTGCGAGTGCCGGCATAGTGGCGCAATTTCCCATGGATGTCCGTTCGGGTCAGATTGTCGAGACCGTGAGCGGTAACCGCTTTGCCGTTCAGGGGCACTTCTCGCCCGAAAATGTGCCCGGTGCCGTAGGTCAGGCACTACGTTTTGACGGATATACATCGTTTGTTGACGCGCGCCTCGGCGCTATCCTTCCCGACGGTAACAAAAAGATGACCTTCTCGGTATGGACGGCCATAGAGTCGTATCCCATTGTTAAGATCGATACCGACACGCCCGAGAAAACCGCCATAGTGAGCTGCCTCGACGAGTCGGCCAAGACAGGATTCGGCTTTTTCATCGGCTTCAACGGCAAGTATTCGTTCCGCACATTTGTGGGCGGCTGGCCGGTTGACATCAATATCGACACTCCGATGCCTACCTATCAGTGGAACAATCTCGTGGCCGTAGTCGACTGCGAGGCACGCAATGTCAAGGTCTACAACAACGGCGTTGAGGTGGGCTCGGCCCGCTGTAACGGCACATTCACATACGCCGGCGGCGCATTCCGCATGGGGCACGGCACACTTGAGAACTACTCGGGACCCTTCCTCCTTACCTCCTACAACGGCCTTATCGACGAGGTGACCATATGGGACGAGGCAATCGACGTAGCCACCATCAAGTCGTGGACACCCGAGAACGAGGCCGATCTCAGCATCCCATCATCGCGATTTGCCGATGACATACTGCGCCCCCGCTTCCACGGTATGCCTGCCGCCGCATGGACCAACGAATGCCACGGAATGGTATATGCCGACGGCCGGTATCATCTGTTTTTCCAGAAAAATGCCGACGGCCCCTATATGGCACGTCTTCACTGGGGACATATCTCGAGCGAGAATCTTTACGACTGGCGCGAGGAAAAGATAGCACTTGCCCCGGGCGCGCCGTACGACATCAAAGGCTGCTGGAGCGGCTGTGTATTCACCGATGATGTTGTCACAGGCGGCAAGCCCAATATCATCTATACGGGTGTGGACTACGGCCACGCTTCAATCGATCTCGCCACGCCCGACGATGATGCGCTCATCAACTGGACCAAATCGCCGTCCAACCCGATTATCGCCGGCCGTCCCGACGGATTGTCCGACGACTTCCGCGACCCGTATTTCTTCCGTAATGGCGACAATGCCTATATCATCGTGGGCTCGTCGCGCAATGGCGTGGGCACCACCACTCTGCACCGCTTCAATCCCGACAGCCGCACATGGTCGGCCGACGGACTGTTCTTCACCGGTTCATCGGCATCGCAGGACGGACGTTTCTGGGAGATGCCCAATATCACGCCGATGGACAACGGCCGCTGGCTATTTACCGCTACTCCGCTCGAAACCTCCACAGGTGTGCGCACGATCTACTGGACAGGCACCGTCGGCAATGACGGCCGCTTCACTCCCGCCGCCAACTTCCGCACCGGCAAGAATGTGGAGCTTAACGCCCGCGACGGCTTCGGCCTCCTCTCGCCCACGATTTACCGCCACGACGGCAAGACTATCGCTATCGGCATCGTGCCTGACAAGCTGTCGGGCGAGAACAACTGGAATCTTGGCTGGGCCCACTGCTACTCGCTGCCGCGCGAATGGAGCCTTGACGCAAGCGGCGAGCTTGTGCAGAAACCATATTCGGGGCTGACGGGCATGCGCTCCGACAACATGTACCAGCGCAACGACTTTGACCTCAACGGCTCGGTATCGCTGAGTCCTGTCGAGGGCCGCGAGGTGGAGCTGCTGGGACGCTTCATTGTCGGCACCGAGACATTCGGCTTCAAGGTATTCAGAAACGGCTCGGGCGAGGGCTCGATAAGCTACAATCCCAATACGGGCGAACTCATAGCCGACTTCTCGCGTCTCACCCGACTGGTGAACGACGGCGGCGTGTACAACGGCATCTACCGCTGCTCGTTGCCTGAATTCCAGCGCTCGGGAGCAGAATTCAAGCTTAACGTGTTCATCGATCACTCGATAATCGACATATTCATCAACGACCGCTGGGCCACATCAATCCGCGTGTTCCCCACCGACGCCGACGCATCGGGCATTATGGCGTACTCGACCGGCAACGTCAAGGTAAAGGAAATGCATGCGTGGACACTGAGCAAGACCGGCTCTTCGGGCGCCGTAAGCGACATTACGGCCGACGACGCATCGGATGCGCCTGTCGACGTGTACAACCTTCAGGGCATCGCCGTGCGCAACTCGGTCGCACGGGCCGAGGCCACCGAGGGCCTGCCCCGCGGCATCTACATCGTGGGCGGCCGCAAGGTGATAGTAAAATAACTCTCCGTACCAAAGGGTTTATTTCTGATTGGGGGCGCCACGGCGCCCTCTTTTTTTGCTCTATAGTTCCAACGGCGGCGGATTATGCAAAATATTTGCGGAAAATATGGAAATTTTGTAACTTTGCATAATTCAATACATAATGCTTAAATAAATATAGATCTCTTACCATGAAATATAAGCATAAATTTGTGCTGTTGTTTATGCTGTTTTTGGGTAGCATGACAAATCTTTGTTTTGCACAGCAACTGTCGACATGGGATTTCTACACGAAATACCTCGCAAATGCCTCGGAATTTACCGGCACATATTATTATAACAAAACATCGAAAGGTGCTACGATATACGAATTGGTAAAATCACGATGGGAACTGTTTCCCCACTCTGAATTCAAAGGGCAGGTATATAGACTTGATGGATGGACGGAGTTTTTTTATACGAATGTAGATTATGGGTATAATAGATATGATTATGATGGTGCAAGTCTCCGTTTAAACATGGCGTGTGAAGCCAAGGCACTTTGTGGTTGGGATAGTAGTATAAATACAGGCCCTTTTTATACTCTGGATACTAATTTGTCAATTCCGGTACTAACGTCTGAGAATAATATTTCGTTCTTTCATGACCAGTCATGTGGACATCAGATTGATAAATATGATGTGCGGAATTGCATCTCAAGGAATAACTTTAATATGCCTCAATGGGAAATAATCAATAAAAGCAAGTCGTTTTCCTTGACAAACACATTGGGAGATCTATATCAATTCTCCTGTGACTTTGAATCTAACAATTTTGATTATAAAGTAGAGAGTTTCAATTCAGGGGGTATTTTGCATATACAGAATATGCTCCCGTCATTGAGCAAAATAGAACTTAGGATTGATAAGAAAAATATGACAATCAATGATGAGTTCGGAGAATGGCAGTGGGATGACGAGCACACGCATTTTTGGCTCGATTCGAAGGGTAAAGGCATCCTGAATTATCAGCCGATTTCTTTGAATATACACTATTTAATCGCTCTTAGTACTAAACCGATTACTGCTGATTTATATTTGGGCGATGATAAAGAGGCTCACTATAATGATGTACGATATACTTATACCAAGCGTCAAGAATTTGAGCTGGAACTTAAAAGCGATGACTTTGAGTTTGTAAACGAGCGTACAACTCTGCCTGACAATTCAAAAATCTTTGACATCGAATTCAATTTTGGCAACGGCAATATTCCTATTACGTTTGTCGGTAAAGCAGATGATAATGGGCGCATTAAGTCAGTTAAATTTGCAAATTACAACCGATTTAAGAATTCAATTAGTTGCAATGCGACTTCGATCCTTGACCAGATGAAAGACAATGATTATTGTGTGGTAACTCTGAAAAATAAGTCGGGTAATTATCAAAGTTATGTTTACCGCCTTGAAGGCTTGTCAGTAATATTGGATAATATTAAGAGCGATGAAGATCAATAAATACGCTATACTGCTGCTCCTTCTCGTTATGCAATTAACGGGATATTCTCAGATCGACATTGCCATTTTGGACTTTGATCACGGTGTCGGTATTAGCCAGGAGAATGTAAGCGGTCTGCAGCAGATGCTTACGACAGAACTTAATAATACAAAAGAATTCAGAATCAAGGAACGCGATCGCTCAAGCGACCTTTTGGCCGAGTTGGAGCGTAAAAAAGGCAGCGAAATTACACTTGAAGAAATAAAGAAATATGGTCAGCTTTTAGGAGTCGATGCTATATTGGTCGGCACAATAAACTATCAGGTGCGTGAACGCACCCTGGAAGATGTGCAGACCGACATGAGCAAAGGCGAATATAATGTTGACGCTCGCCTTGTCTCGGTCTCAACGGGCTCGCTGCTGAGTACCGGAGGTGATATGCAGCATTCAAATGAAACGACCCGCTCATTAATGAAAAGAATTGCGGCTCAGTTAGTCGATAATTATTCTGATAAGGATGGCGATGGTTCTGCGAGTCCGACAGATCCTATAGAGATGCTTGGATATCTGATAGTTTATCCCACAGATCTTGGCGTTTTCACTTCTTATCCGTTCGATACGATTGACCGATTAAACAGGCAGGCATCATTCGGATATAATGACTGGCGTCTGCCGTCGAAAGAAGAACTTGATCTGATGCTTTCAAATAAGAATATTTCAGGACTCCGCGGCAATAAGCTGTATGCCTCAAATCTCTCAACATTCAGCGGAAGTGTGCCGTTAAATGTACGATTGGTAAGATCCAAAGTGATAGTCTCTGAAACTGTGGAAGATAAGTCCGAGCCTTATCTCTCCCCGGCTTCAAAGAATTTTGGCATGGTTCCTATGCTGAAACGCAAAGTATCGACAAGCTTTAAAATTGTAAATCCAACCTCGTCCACACTTGAGATTGAGGGCATAAAATGTGCTTCGTCAATAGTTAAAATCGGGCCATATCCGTCATCTATAAGACCTGGAGAGTCGATTGAAATAAATCTTGATATAGCTACCGCAAAACGTCAGGGCATGACATTGCATCGCGACGTAAAGGTCTATATCAAGGATATGGAACCTCTGATTTTTAAAATTGACATGCAGGTGAAGTAATTCCTTGCTTTATTGGTTGTTATCGGTCAGAGTAGGGGCGTCATGTATATTGGCAGGAATACGATGCCGTGCTCGTCAAATGCAAGGTTTATCAGAAGACCGGTGTCGCACAGATAGCATTTCAGCGTGCTGCGGTCCTCGTTGATACGCAGGTCTATGTCGGGAGCGGTTGAATTGTAGCAGCAGTTTATAATCCGTGCGTCCTTAAGCCAAAAGAAAGCATCGGAATAATCACGCATGCGGGCATCTTTATTTAAAGATGCGAGACGGAATTTCTTTTCATTTTTTTGCAGTTGACCGGGTATTACACCTTTCTGAGATTAACAAACGCCAGTTTTTACACCTTTCTGAGATTAAGGAATGCGTGATTTTACACCTTTCTGAGATTATCGGCCTGTGAGATTGGGCGATTTTGGGCTATTTTTTGTACTTTTGTGGTGAAATGAAGTCATACATGTATTTTTTATTGCCGGTAATATTGCTGTTGTCGTGCCTGATATGTGCCGGTTGCTCGGATGACGAGGCTGTCAGCGCTGCGGCACCGTCGCCCGAAGGCCTTGCCGCTCTGCTCGCATCGCCGGCCAGCAATCCGTATGAAAACCACCTCGATACCGCGCCCGACGACGGATGCGCGCGAATCCATATCAACTCCGTAGGGCCGCTGCGCAAGGTGTTCAACGATTCCAACCATGTACAGCTGCAGGCCGCGTCGCGGGTGGGCTTCAGGCCGATAACCCGTGATGCCGACATTCTGCATCTCGGGCGCCCGGTGCGGCGCGTGGCCTCGTGCGAGGATTATTATATCGACGACCTCACACATTCCTATCCTTATCTCGTGCCCGAGGCTGCCGATCTGCTGGCCGATATCGGCCATGCCTTCCGCGACTCACTGCAGGCGCGTGGCGGCGGCGCTTACCGCATCAAGGTGACGAGTGTGCTGCGCACGCCGGCCACCGTGAGAAAGCTGAGGCGTGTGAACCGCAATTCCACCGAAGAGTCGACCCACTGCTATGGGACTACATTCGACATATCGTACTCCAAATTCATCTGCGACGATGCCTCGGCCCCGCACCGCACCTTTGAAGATCTTAAAAATCTCCTGGCCGAGGTGCTTTACAAACTAAGGGAGGATGGCCGTTGTTATGTTAAGTATGAGGTGAAGCAAAGCTGTTTCCACATCACTGTGCGACCGACCTCGTCCGATGTTACTTCTTCTGCCCGATGAACGCTGTCAAAACCGTGCCTTTATGGCGCAAAATCCTGAAAATCATATTGTGGACGGCCATGGCCTGTGTGCTCGCAGTGGCTGCCACCGTGATGTGTGTGGTGTATGTGATGTCGCCCGAGCATCTTACGGCCATCACCGAGCGCGCCGCCAACCGCATCCTCGATGCCGATGTGTCGGTGGGCCGGGTGGAGCTTGCACTGCAGGGCCGTCTGCCGTTGCTGCGTGTGCGCGTCGACTCGGTGACGGTGATCTCCCGGCCGATGCTGCGCCTCGGACCCACGCAGCGCGACAGCCTGCCGCAGTGGGCCGATACGCTCCTTACTCTCACGCGTTTTGAGGGCGGCCTGAATGTGGGTGCACTTTTCAGCCGCAAGTTTGATCTTTATGATGTGGAGTTCGAGGAGCCGGCCATCAATCTCGTCACCCTCAACGACTCGATAAGCAACTACTACATATATTCGTATCATAGCGAGGAGCGCAGCGACACAATATCCGAGGCCACGATGCCGGCGATATCCATCAATCGCTTCTCGATAATACGGCCTAAGCCGCTGAAATTCTACAACGCCTACACAGGGGAGCACTTCCGGGTGGCTTTGCAGACCCTCTCGATATCCTCGGGGGCCACGCCTGCTTACAATCTGAATGTCGGCGGCGATATTCACAGTCCGTCGCTGAGCCTCTACAATCTCGACAGTCTTGACTTTGGTGTCGACGGCAGCGTTGGTTGGAATCCTGAAAAGCCTACAGAACTTCAACTCGACAATTTCCGTCTCAAGGCCGGCTTTGTCGATGCCACAGCGTCGGCTCTTGTCGACTTCGGGCGCGAGATCGTCGTGCGCCATTATGCCATGTCGGTAGGCCCGACGCCGATCGACAGCATCCTGTCGGTGATTCCCGACTCGCTGCGGACACGTTACGGACTCGGTGCCGACAGGCTGTCGACCGATGCAGGCGTTAGCCTCAGTGTAAATTCAACGGGGCCGTTCAATCTTACAACCGACTCAGTGCCTATGGCCGATGTGGTGATCGGCATATTGCCGGGCAAGCTGCGCTATGGCGCCGCGCGTTTCCGCAACGTCAGCGGCACCCTCCGCGCTTTCCTGCACGGCAACGATATCAATGAGGCCGTCTTCGAGGCAGAGAATCTTAATGTGGCCGGGCCGGCTACTGACCTGACCATAAACCTCAGGGCATCGCAGGTGATGGACGACGCTTTGCTCGAGGGCTCGGTTAAGGGCGTCACCGGCCTGCAATATCTGCCGGCTGTAGTGCGCGAGATGGCCCGCGGATATATCAGCGGCCGCGTCACCACGGGGCTGAAATTTACCGCCCGCCGCTCAATGTTCACTCCCGACAAATTTCACCGCATACATCTTGCGGGCCGGATTGCAGGACGCGACCTGTATTATCTGTCGTCAGACACGGCCAATCTTTTTACCGCCCACCATGCCGACCTCACTTTCGGCACTCATGTGCCAACGAGTTCCGACTCGATGCTGTCGGCGGTGATAAAGGTGGATTCGGCCGATATCCTGCATACGCAGTATTCCATGAAGGTGGCCGATCTGCGCCTCGGAGTAGGGGTGAGCAACCGCAACCCTTCGTCCGATACCACGCTTGTGATACCGATGGGGGGCGGTATCAGCATCGGCAAGTTCTACCTTACAGTGCTCGGCGATTCCATAGCCTTCAACATGCGTGAGGCCAAAGGCCGTGTCACCATGCAGCGGTATAAGGGCAATGCCCGCCAGCCTGTGCTGGGTCTTGATCTCGACGTCCGCAATATCTCTACCGGCTCGCCTACTACGCGGTTCATGTTATCGGGCGCCGAGATACATGCCGATGCAGTAAAACTTCCGCCGCGCGAGATTCCAAAAGCCATAAGACATGCCGCAGACTCCATAGCGCGCGTATATCCTGATATGCCCGTCGACTCGGTATACAAACGCGCCATTGAGATTCAGCGCCACAAGGTGCGTGGCCGGTATCCGCGCATACATCCCCAGTATACTGATGCCGAAACCGAGATAATCGACTGGGGAACCTCCAAGCTGGTGCGCAGAATGCTGCTCGGATGGGATATACACGGCAATATCAAGGCACGTCGCGCGGGTATATTCACCAACTTCTTTCCCTTGCGCAACCGTCTGCGGAATTTCAATGTGGAGTTCAGCAACGATTCAATAATACTTACCAATGTGAAATATAAGGCCGGTTCGAGCGACTTCCAGATGTCGGGTGTAATATCCAACCTCAAGCGAGGATTTACATCGCGGGGCTACCGTTCGCCCTTAAAACTCAATTTTGAGCTGCTGAGCGATACTATCGACATCAACGAGCTGGCCGGCAGCGCTTTTGCCGGTTCGGCCTATGCCGCGCGCCGCAATGAAGAGGGGCATCGAGATTTCAGCCTGCAGGCACTCGAGGATGCCGAGGCCGATTCGGACGAAGAATTTGAGCGGGCCATCGGTCGTGTGGTGGAAAACGCCCCCGACTCTATGGCACCCCTGCTGATTCCGCGCAATATCGAGGCCAATATAGACCTTCGCGCGGCCAATATACTGTATTCCGACCTCTTGTTTCACGACCTGTCGGGAAGTGTGCTCGCATCGCAGGGGGCCCTGAACCTGCACGATCTCAAAGCACGTTCTGATGTCGGATCGGTAAACCTGTCGGCCCTGTACTCTGCGCCGAGTGCAAGAGATCTTAAATTCGGTTTCGGCTTGCAGGTAGAGGATTTCAATGTACAGCGCTTCACACGCTTGATGCCTGCGCTTGACTCGATAATGCCTCTTCTGCGCGATTTCTCGGGCATCATAGATGCCGATGTGGCGGCCACATGCGACATTGACAGCGGCATGAATCTCGTGCTGCCCACGCTTGCCGCAGCGGTGCGTATAAGTGGCGACTCGTTGCGCCTGATCGATGAAGATACTTATAGGAAGATTGGCAAGTGGCTTATGTTCAAGGACAAGCAGGACAATCTTATAAAGCAGATGAACGTAGAACTCACCGTCCGCGACAACACTATGCGTATCTACCCCTTCATATTCGACCTCGACCGTTATCGGCTGGGCGTGCAGGGCTACAACGATCTGGCGCTGAACTTCGACTATCATATAGCTGTACTCAAATCGCCACTGCCTTTCAAGTTCGGTGTCAATATCAAGGGCAATCCCGAGCATTACAAGGTGCGGCTCGGCAAGGCACACCTCAACGAACGGCAGGTGGCTCAGAGCGTCAGCATCGTCGACACCACACGCATCAACCTGCTGGCGCAGCTCGAGAATGTATTCCGGCGCGGCGTGGCAAACTCACGCTTCGCGACACTCGACATCGCAGCTAATCCCACGGCCGACAAGATCGATCTCAACTCCGACACCATATCACGGGCCGACTCGCTTGTACTGATACGCGAGGGGCTGATTCCGGCCCCTGTGACGCCGCCCGATGCATCCGACAATGCCGGTGATAAGGGTAAGGATAAGAAAAAAGGCCGCAGGAAGAGCCACGGTGACGACCGTCAGCAGACGCAGCCTGTTGCCGCAGTCAAAACAGAGAAAGATGAACAATAAATATCACATCAAGGCCGCCCTTATCGATATGGACGGCGTACTCTACGACTCGATGCCAAATCATGCCCGCGCGTGGATGGGGGTGATGCGCCATGCAGGTATAAAAGCTCGTCCGGAGGAATTTTTCCTCAATGAAGGTTGTACCGGAGCCTGGATGATCGACCACAAGATTCGCGAGGCTTTCGGACGTCCGGCCACCGACGACGAGAAAGTTGAGCTGTATGCCCTTAAGAAAAAATTCTTTGTCGAGCAGCCGCCGGTCATGGTAATGCCCGGAGCGCAGCAGATGATATGCGAGCTGCAGCGCCACGGCATTGTGACAGTGCTCGTTACCGGCTCGGGACAGAATTCCCTGCTCGACCGCCTTGAGAGCGATTATCCCGGTGCGTTCCCGCCCGAGCGTCGTGTCACATCGGCATCTGTCACCCATGGCAAGCCGCATCCCGAGCCATATCTGCGTGGCCTTGAACTTGCCGGAGTACGGGCCGACGAGGCCATCGGCATCGACAACGCCCCCCTTGGTGTGCGCTCGGCTCATGCCGCCGGTGTCTTTACAGTCGGTGTTGTAACCGGTCCGGTGCCAAGCACCGAACTTGCGGCCGGCGGAGCCGACATTGTATATAATTCCATGATGGAATGTGCCGAAAACATTTCTCAGTTGTTAGAAAGATAAAACACGTTTCAACGACAAAAATATCTTTCACAATGAATCAGAAGCTTATCTTTACCAACCTCGTGGGCGAGGCGCTTGATACACTCGTGGCCGATCTCGGCAATCCGCCTGTATATGTAATCGCCGATGTCAATACCAATCAGTGTGTGATGCCTGTGCTTATGGAGCAGTCACAGACCGTTGCCCGGGCGCCCAAAATCATAATCAAGGCCGGCGACATGAACAAGAATCTCGACAACGTGCAGTCGGTATGGAAAGCACTTCACGATGCAGGCGCAACGCGCGGCTCAGTCGTCGTCAACGTCGGCGGCGGGGTGGTCACAGACCTCGGCGGATTTGCCGCCGCCACATTCAAGCGGGGTATGCGTGTCATCAATGTGCCCACAACGCTGCTTGGTGCCGTGGATGCTTCGGTCGGCGGCAAGACAGGCATTAACTTTAACGGCTATAAGAACGAGATCGGAACATTCACCGAGCCGGAAGCCTCGATAATCTCAACCGGTTTTTTTGTTACCCTGCCTCAGCAGGAGCTTCTTTCGGGCTATGCAGAGATGCTCAAACATGCCCTCCTCGAGAATCGCGAGGAGCTTTCCAGACTGCTGAATTACAGCGTGGTATATCCGATATTTAATCCTGATACTCTGCTGCCGCTCATTGAGAGTACCGTGCAGGTGAAGTCGCGTATAGTGGAGGCCGACTTCCGCGAGGCCGGCGCCCGCAAAGCCCTCAACCTCGGCCATACCGCAGGCCATGCATTCGAGTCGCTGGCCTTAAGGCGGCAGTCGCCCGTCGCGCACGGTTTTGCCGTGGCTCAGGGCCTTGTGGTGAGCCTCGTGCTGTCGCATATCAAGCTTGGCTTCCCATCCGATGTGCTCCATACCTTCGCCGGATATGTCCGTACCAATTACAATGCCTTCTCCTTCACCTGCGACGATTATCCGGAGTTGCTGCGTTATATGGCTGCCGACAAGAAGAATACCGAGCCGGGCAAGGTAGCCTTTACCCTGCTTGCCGATGTGGGCGATGTGCGCATTGATCAGCAGCTTGCCGACGACGATATTAAATCGGCTCTCGACATCTACCGCGACCTGATGGGGATATAAGCGATTCGATGTTTTCGGCGTTTTTTTGTTGTCCGGCTTGTACAAGTCGTGCATTTGTGCTATTTTTGTATGGAAAATATCACATGATAATGGGTGACGGAAACAAGACAGTATACAGGTCGAGGATTGACTGGTGGGTGTGGTGCACGGTCATATTTGCTTTAGTGGTGATATGGGTGGCGTCTATCGGCACATATTGGTGGCTCACGCTTATAAATGGCGGCGGGATGACATTGCTTATGGTTGTGTTGATATTCGGATGCTGGTACGAAATTGACAATGACAGCCTTGTCGTGTATCAGTTCTTCCGTCCACACAGATTCCCCGTCAGCAAGATAAAGGAAGTGAAGAAGACCATCGGCTATCTCGCTACGGCCGGAATGTCAAGTCGCAGGGTTTCAATCAGATTTGTCGACCGATCCGTTCTCAAAAGTTATATGCCGCTTGAAATATCGCCTAAAGACCGCGACGGCTTCATTGCCCGACTGAAACAGATGAATCCGGAGATAAGCATAGGCTGAATTGTAAGCGCATTTGCAAATTTGCGAAAAATAAACTAATTTTGCACCGCAAAACGGTTCAGTAGCTCAGCTGGATAGAGCAACAGCCTTCTAAGCTGTGGGTCTTGGGTTCGAATCCCAACTGGATCACAGAAGGGTCACAATTTTGTGGCCCTTTTTTCGTGCTCGTAAGTGACTGATGTGCAAGTGTTAGCAATTTTATAAAATCTTGATTTAGAAAGATTTAGCACAAATCGCATTTCCTGCCGATAGCCAAAGTTAGCATTTGTTAGTTCGGAATTAGCACAGTATCTTTGGTACAAATTTCGTGGATGTACCACAAAAAAGTACCACAAATGTACCAGCATTTCCATCAAATATCAGCCGAAGTCTTCTCCCACGGTCTTGCCATAGCGACCGGAGCCTGTTCAGAGTGCCAACTCTCTGATATTTGCTATTTTGTGCTAAATGTTTCCAAAAGATTCGGGGCGTGCAACAGCCCCGTTGCCAGATGCGTTGGAATGGTATGTGGTACACGTGTGGTACATTTCCCGGAATTTGTGGTACACGCTTTTTCGTGTACCACATCACGAGAAATTTTAATGTATCATTCTTAAAATCTTTTACTTATGGCAGGAATACCACAGATTAAGATTGTTTTCGACCGCCGCAAGAAGGCATCGGCCGTCAACCCCGGCACCGTTGAGATCGAGGTGTCGTACAACCGTGAGCGCGTCCGTCTCTCCACCGGCGTGGCTGTCCTCAAACAGCAGTGGAGCGGCAAGGAGGTAGTCAACCACCCTCAGGCCGACCACCTGAATGAACAGATACGCCGTGTCTATGACGGTATCCATGAGAAGATGTCGTCCATAGCCTCGACAAAGGGCGAATACGACCTGTCGCTTCTCAAAAAGGTCAAGAAAACGAAGTTGCAGGGTTCGTCTGCAAGTTTCCTCGACTGGCTGGAGGAACGTATCGACATGCGCCCTGTCACGGAGTCAACACGCAAGCAGCACAAGGTCATGCTCAACTGCCTGCGCGACTTCGGACTGATACGCTTCTTCAGCGACCTCACCCCCAAGAACATCAGGTTATGGGACGATTTCATACGCAAGCGTGTGACAGCCCAGGCATCGGTTCATGGCTATCACAAACGCCTCAAGCCCTATATCGTGGAGGCGATACAGTTTGAGAAGCTGGAATCCAACCCCTACGACGGCATGAGGATTTCCCGAGGAAAGTCGGAGGGTATAAAATTCCTTACTGAAGAGGAACGTGACCGTGTGGAAGCCCTCGAACTCTACGGCATGACGGAGAAAGTGCGCGATATGTTCATCTTCTCATGCTACACGGGGCTGGCATACTCCGACCTCGTGAAGATCAAGAAGTCGGATGTGTTCAGGCAGGGCGAGGACTACTGCATACGGGACAAGCGTATGAAAACCGGTATGCCCTATACGATTGTGCTGTTGCCTAAGGCGATAGCCATACTGAAAAAGTATAATTACGACCTCAATCTGATGAGCAACCAAAAATGTAACGACCAGCTGAAGATAATCGCCAACCTTGCCAAGCTGCACATCAACCTGACAATGCACGTCGGCCGCCACACGTTTGCGACGTGGGCGTTGACAAAGGGCGTGGGTATCGAGACTGTGAGCAAGATGCTCGCCCATTCCAACGTGACAATGACCGAGAAATACGCCCAGGTGCTTCAGACGAGCGTCATACAAGGCTTCGGTAAACTCAAATAACATATACCGCAATATCAGAACAGCCGTCACTTCTTCCGGGAGGTGGCGGCTTTCTCTTTTGCCGACAGTTCAGAGCGTAGCCGCTCAATCTCCTTTGCCTGTTCATCAATCCGTTTTTCCAGACGTTCAAGCCGGTTATTCATCGGCCCCATGAAGGCTGTCATGTTCTTTATTATCTCCGCCATGTCAGCAAGGATATACGAAAATCGGTCAAACTGCGGAGGCTCAGGATCCGACTCCTGCTGCCGTGCAGCTGTCTCCTGTATCATACTTCCATTGCCGCTCCATATCCATTCAAAACTCAGGGGCGGATATATGCTGCAAAGGCTCTTGACAAAGCGTTCCGATACGTTGGATTTGCCGGTTATCACCTGCGACACGACGCTGGGATTGTAGCCCATCTTTTCCGCAATGGCACGGTTGGAGTTGAACAGCCTGTTGTCTTTCAGCCATTCCATCGCCTGTCTCACTCTTTCTCTTATGCTGTCCATAAACTTGCGTTTATATTTTCTAATAAATTTGATTAGGTATTTCCAATAATAACACTTCAAACAATCATTTAGCACGATTAGTTTGTTAGTGTTATTGCAACTACCTAATTTAGATTAATTATTTCTAATTGCAAAGATAATCATTTTTCTAAATATAGCTAATGGTTGCTAACAGAAAAAATGTCAAACAGCTTATAAACGGATACGACTATGAGTGAAGACCGACGCATAACAATGAGGCTCACGAGGATTGAGAACACCCTTGAAGAGATAAAGCGGAACATCACCGCGCCAATGCCTCCTGACAGGAAGATAACCGTGCGTGAGGCAGCCGAGATCATGCACTGTTCAGACCAGCGTGTACGCGACGCGATACATGACGGCTCCCTGAAAGCGGAGCGTAACGGACGGCGTTTTTTCCTCTCTCTTTACGATGTGAGGGCGCGTGCCGGATACGCAACACTTGAAAAAAAACGGCAGACCTGATTCATTTAATCTTAAAGGACGAAATTATGACTACACAACAGATCAAGGAGATTGATTCCAAGTGTCTTAACGACTATCTCGCCACGCTACCCCATACCGATCACCGTTTTTTCGTGACAGCGGTAGTGAGAGCCTGCGGAGAAGGCATCAAACGCAAGACATTTTACAACTGGAAAGCCGGATGTTGCTGCATACCCTCCTTCTGCAAGAAAGAGATAGAGAGGATTGCCGGATGTGTGGTGTTCCCGAAGGAACTCTATGTTACAGACCGCGATGTTGACACTCCAAGCGGAAAAGCCTGACGCACACGCACCAATTCCCATATATATGTACCCCAAGAATATAAACAGCCGAAATGAACCGTTCATGGATACCCGTAATGCACTATCTCCGCAACGTGGAATGGCTCTACTCCGAGAGCCGGATGGTACATCTCTGGCTGGAGATACTTTTCCGCGTGCAGAGAGCCAAAGGCACATACCCCATAAAAGGCACGACAATAGACATCCTGCCCGGTCAGTTCGTGGCCTCGACACGAAAACTGGCCGCCTCAATCGGAGCGGACAAAGACACAGTAGGAAGATACATGAGGATTTTTGAAGCGCAGAAGTGGATACGGCGACTTGAAATAGGCAACGCGACATTATACACGGTACTTGTCATGGATCAGATACCCGGCTTTTCAATCATGGCTCCACAGGATACAGCGGCTATCGGGGCTTCTTCAGAAGCTCAATCCTCCACAAATGGGGACACTTCTTCCGACACTGTTGGGGACACCTTTGGGGACATATATTATATAGATAATAATATAAATAAAAATTCTCTCTCCCCCGCGCGTGAGGGAGAAGTTTTTGAAATTTTTTCAAAGGATACGGCTTCGCTCGACGAAATAGCCGGAGCCTTGCACTGCGAAAGGAAAATACTTGAAGATATGCTGCCTGACTTTTTTCAGGAGTGCAGGATCAAGAAAAAGAACCATCCGACCGTGCAGGATTGCAAGGATCATTTTTTCAACTGGGCCCGCGCCCGATTAGAACGAGAACGGAACAATGGCAAACCCCAAGAAAATAAACCCGGCGGAAGCCGTCAGGGAAATCAGAGAGGCCGCAGAACGCCGGTCAAACCGAACTGTGGACTTATCGAGGATTAGCGAATACAAGACGCTTTTCATGCAGTGTGCCGTTGCCGTCTGCCCGGGCTTCACAGTGAGGGAAGAAATGAAACCGGCATACAACGACATCGTTCACTGGGCGGTGATGGACTATGACGGCAACCTTGACCCGGACAAGGGGCTGCTTATCTGGGGCGACATCGGAACGGGCAAATCCACCATGCTGAAAATCATCAGGGAGTTTTGCTCCTTTGTGAGACCGCACATTGACGGCAACCGCTATTATTTCCGGATAGACAACGTGATTGATGTATGCGCCGCTTACGCAGATGAGTCAATATACGGAGGCTACCGGGGCATCAGGCAGTATATCGACAGCCCGAGGCAGGCGTTTGACGAACTTGGCAGCGAGACAGTGCCGACAGGAAGGTACGGCAACTTCGAGAATGTTATGCAGTACATCTTCCAGTCACGCTACGACAACCGCTACCACCAGTTTACCCATGCCACCACCAACTTCACGATTGACCAGATACAGGATGTCTATGGCGAGAGGATATACGACCGCTTCAAGGAGATGTTCAATTTCGTCGCCCTGCGAGGAAAGACATTCAGGATAAACACTCAAAAGAACATGGAAAAATGAAAGACAACGTAAAACCCACACCCATAGACTGGGAACAGCGGAAATATGACCTTGCGGTCGCGCTGTATTATCACGACATACGGCTGTCGGATATAGTCACGCCGGAGAACCGTCTTGCACGGTGGCCAGAACATATCAGCGTCTCCGCAGAAATGGCAGTGGAAGCCGCCGAAGTTTTCATAAACGAATACCGCCGGCACGCGGTGATGGAAAGTGGGGAGAAAAGCCATGCGCCCTGATTTTCAAAGGATAGTCCCCGATTTGCTGTATTCGGTGATGGCGGCAAGAAAACTGCTTGGCATAAGCCATACGACGATTTACGAATACATGAGGCAATCGCCCCCGGTACTCCCGTACCGCCGCTCGGAAAACGGCTGGCACAGGCTGATACTCGGAAGCGACATAATCTTCCTGCTCGACCACCCGCAGGTCAAGCGGGGAAGAAAACGGAAGAAACGGTAAACGGCACCGTCAGTTCCAGAGATACCACGGTGAGGGGCGCGGAGCGGAGAAGGCTTCGGAGAGGTCGATGGCGAGTAGCCATGCCTGGGTGCGTATGCCGTCCATGTCGGAGAGTGCCGGGGCATAGCGGCTCTCTCCGGCACCCGAAATCCGGCACCACTGCCGCGCGAAGATGTCGGGTTGGAAAGCGTCGATGAACGACAGTATGTCGTCCACAAGCGAATCCGGTTTGCTATCGGTCATGTCGGCTGAGAAGCAGAACGGCACTCCGCTCTCGGTATTCCGCCGGAAATCGAAAGAGGTGATGTTGCCGTCTCTCACATTGGCGGTCACGCTCCAGCCGCATTTTGCGGCAACTTGGATTATGGTTTGTAAAATCATGTCAGTACACGTTTATGTCTGCCACGTCCGGCATGGAGGTGGCAGACCGAATTTTTCGGTAATGTCAGCCGTGGAACGACACCACGGCTGACGTGTTCGGTCAATCATAGAGGCGGTTCAAGAAGTCTTGAAGCCTCTCATCGCTTATCTGCCCTATGGGGCATGGGGTGAAATACGGCATTTGTATTACTCGGATAATGCCGAAGCCTTGTTTGCGGTAGTCAAGTTCGACATCGGCAAGTTCGTTGAGCGACACATAGCCGTATTCATCTTCGCCGAGTCCGACCACTATGCAGTAAAGGATTGTATCGTCTCCCTCTTTGCCTCCTTCAAGCACAAACCAACGGATATTTCCGATAGTGAATATCGCCACGCACACTGCGGCTCTCGCCTTGCCGTCCTGCGAGTACAGAGGATAGTCCTTTATGGCTTCCTCAAATTTCGGTGTCAACAGTCTGTTCATAGTCAGTCAAATTCAATTTCATCTTCATAAAGTTCAATCCTCGCGCCACTGCTTACCTCGATGATGAAGCGGTAGCCGCTCAGTCCTACGATTGTGCCACGGTGGTAGCCTCGCCACGGTGTCAGCAACTCGCACTGGCGTCCGTATTCGGGAAAATCGGTGTCGTTCATACGCTTTTATCCTTTAGTTCCTTATATTCGGGGTCATAGATTTCATCGCCGTTCATCAGCGTGTCGTACATCATAGCTGCTCTACGTGCTGCCGTTTCGTTTCGCTCGTCATAATAGCCGGTTCGGTAGTTGACAGCGAGCTGACGGAAATATGCCACGCACACCTTGAAAGCCTGCGACTGCAAATAGCGGTGTATTGTGGCGAGTGCCTTTCCTGTGTTGGTTGCGGATTGCATTTTGCCGTTGACGAAGTTGTCAAACGCCACGACAAATTCCTTGTCGTTCTTGGATATTGCTATTCCGTTATAATCTTCCATAGTGTATTTGTTTTAGATTGTTGCCTTATTGTAGATTGAGGGTTCGGAGGTCACGTTGTAGATGTAGTTGCCACAGCGTACCAAAAGGCAGTCCTCGCCATAATAGAGTTTTTTCATGCCCCTAATGGAGCCGGAGCGGTGGAAATTTGGGAACTGCCCGATATTGAGCCGTCTGCCCTCCGCTACTTTCATTCTTTTTACTCGCATAGTCCTTTGATGTTTGAGCGTTTGAGTTAATTTTTTCCCTTTTGTTTGAAGCTCTTTGAGCTTCTCCGGCAGGGCTGGCCGTTTTTCGTGCAGTCCCACAACTGCGGCCATAAGGGAGGATAAGGCAAGTGTGTAGTCAGCGGCAAGCGAGGGATACCCATTTTTTCGGAATTGAAGGAGAAAAAAATGTGGAGGCTCACGAGTGCGGACGCCGACCACAAGCGCAGCGTCACTTGACGTTCCTCCCGGACGCAGTAACTTCGCACGCCAAAACGCCTGTCCCTGCCGAGGCTCAAAATCTTCAAGGGAAAGAAC
>JAGANS010000012.1 GCA_017624155.1 Muribaculaceae bacterium
CATTAAAATCACCGACGGCATCGAGCCCGCTGCGGGCATGGCCGAGATCGCCCTCAAGCGCGGTATGAATGTAGTGACAGCTACGGCCGAAGAGGCCGACTTCGGCGACGGCAAATATGACACCATTCTTTTCAACGGCAGTCCGAGTTATATATCCGATCTGAAGCCTGTTGTGGAAAAGGCTTACCATAGTCTCGCGCCCGGAGGCCGTCTGATATTAATTGATGTACCCAAGGAAAGCGGTTACGGCACTATGTACAACCTTGCCAAGGCAGTGGGCAGTTGGGACCATCCGCTGCTTCAGGGCGTGTATCCCTCATCGCCATATCCTATCGAGCTTGTGAGCGCGGCCAACTGGCGCACTACCGCCGAGAAAACCCGGGTGATGGAAGTTGCCGGATTCAAGGACCTGGAATATTTTCAGACACTGACCACTCATCCGCTGGTATCCAATAATGTGGCTGAGGAACCGTCGGCGGGCAGTGATCGCGGCGACTATGTGGCTGTAATCGGCTATAAGCACTGACCTGCTGATGACGCACAATTCAGAAAAATGGAGTGAATCGGCCTGGCAAAAGGTCGGACCGTTGTACCGGGCTATTCTGCAGCTGCCGTTTGTACAAGAACTTGCCTCCGGCTCACTTGCCCGTGATAGATTTATGTATTACATCGCGCAGGATTCGCTCTACATCGACAATTACAGCCGCGTGCTGGCACATATCGCATCGCGTCTGCCGCAGAAAACTCAGATGGCCGATTTCCTCAAATTTGCCGATGAAGGCATCCTGGTGGAGAAAGCCCTGCATGAATCATATCTCGGAGGCAGCGGCTCGGAGACCGAACCCTCGCCGACATGTATGCTCTACACATCATTTGAATCGGGCAAGGCCGTTGAGCCGGTCGAGGTAGAGGCTGCTGCTATTTTGCCATGCTTTTGGGTATATCAGCGTGTGGGCGAGTCGATTCTTCAAAACTGCAGGCCCGACAACCCCTATGCCCGGTGGATAGCTACCTATGGAGACGAGGCCTTTGCCCGCTCCACGGCCCGGGCAGTGGAGATTTGCGATGAACTGGCCGCAGCTACGACCGGCAGTATCCGTGAGCGCATGACAGATGCTTTTATCACGGCCACCCGGCTCGAATGGATGTTCTGGGACAGTGCATACAATATGGAAAAATGGAAAATATGAAACCCGATACTGAAAAAAAGACATACCGCCGCGTAATGACGATTGCGGGCAGCGATCCCAGCGGCGGTGCCGGCGTGCAGGCCGACATCAAGACTATCTCGGCCTGTGGCTGCTTCGCCACCTCGGCGATAGTTGCGGTCGTGGACGAGAACACCGTAGGAGTCACGGGCGTGCATCCGATACCTGCCGCATTTGTGGCCGGGCAGATTCGCTCGATACTTGATGATATAGGCACTGATGCCGTCAAAATCGGTATGCTGCACTCATCGGAGCTTGTGCGCACAGTGCGTACCACCCTCGACGCATATCCCGACATTACCGATATAGTGCTCGATCCCGTGATGGTGGCTACGTCAGGCGACCCGCTGCTCGAGGAGGATGCCGTTAAGACAATCCGCGAGGTGCTGATACCGCGCAGCCGCATTATTACGCCCAATATTCCGGAGGCAGAGCTGCTGCTGGGCCACAGCATCGATGGCGCCGACTGCCTGCCTGACGCGGCCCGCGAGCTGGCCGGATTCGGGGCCTCGGTATTCCTTAAGGCCGGCCATCTTTCCGATGACGAGCTTGTGGACATCTTCTATAATGCCGAGACAGATACGATGCTCAGGCTTGCCTCGCCTCGCGTCCCGACGGTCAACACCCACGGCACGGGCTGCACGCTGTCGTCGGCGCTTGCATCATTCCTTGCCAAGGGACATCCGCTCGACGATGCCGCCCGCCTTGCCAAGAAATATATCGCATCGGCAATCGAGGCCGGCGCACACTACGCCATCGGCCACGGCCACGGCCCTGTCCACCACTTCCACGCCTACTGGCAATAAGAATTTCCCCTTCAAGGAGAAAACTCGGTATTTATATAGCAAAAGCGCGGCCCGGGGGTCGCGCTTTTGTGTCATATTATTATGGCTGTTGACTGATCAGAGCCAGCGTGAGAAGGCGAAGTCCATGCGGTGGGGCAGAGCGGGATTCCAGGGATACAGACGGTAACCGTAGCGGAATACACCGGCGTCCTTGGCCTTGGTTGAAAGTTCGTATGTCAATACGCTGCCTTCTTCCTTAACAACCTTGAACTGGCGCTTGCCGGCGAGGCGTTCCTGTCCGTTCTCGCTGCGGTAGATTACCTGCTCGAGGCACAGGTCGCGACCGAGGCCGTTGGTATCGACGGTTACCTCAACGCGATAGGGTTCGCCGGTAGTGCCGTTGACGAGGTCGGCCGTCTGGCGCACGTCGAGCACCTTGATACCGTCCCAGGCGGCTGCGACACGCTCTTTCCATGCCACGATTTCCTTGGCAAGGGCGAAGTCGTTGGCCTGAAGCTTCTTGGAGCGCTTGGCTTCGGGTTCGTAGAAACGGTCGATATAGTCGTCGATCATTCGCTTCATGGTGAAGTGAGGAGCGATGTCGCCGATCGACCCCTTGATATACTCGATCCATTTGGGCGAGTAGCCCTTGGAGTTCTTCTCGAAGTAGAGGGGGATGATCTCGTTCTCGAGCATGCGGTAGATGGTGGCTGCGTCGAGTTTGTCCTGCTGAGACTGATCGGTGAAAGTGCGCTTGTCGGTGAGGGCCCAGCCGGCCTTCTCGTTGAAGCGGTAGCCTTCGTACCACCAGCCGTCGAGAACCGAGAAGTTGAGAACACCGTTCATCTCGGCCTTCTCGCCCGATGTGCCCGATGCTTCAAGAGGGCGGGTGGGGGTGTTGAGCCAGATATCGACACCGGTGACGAGGCGCTTGGCCACGATCATGTTGTAGTCCTCGAGGAAGATGATCTTGCCCTGGAATTCAGGACGGCGCGAGATTTCGGTGATGCGCTTGATGAGGTCCTGACCGGCGCCGTCGGCGGGGTGAGCCTTGCCCGAGAAGATGAACTGTACGGGAAATTTCTCATTGTTGACGATGCGGGCGAGACGGTCGAGGTCGGTGAAGAGCAGGTGAGCGCGCTTGTATGTGGCGAAGCGGCGTGCAAAGCCTATGATGAGAGCATTGGGGTTGATGCGGTCGAGCACGTCCATCACAGCCGAGGGATCGCCCTGATTGGCGAGCCACTTCTCCTTGAAGTCGCGTTTCACAAAGTTGATAAACTTGTTCTTGAGCAGGCAGCGCATGTTCCAGATCTCCTCGTCGGGCACATCGAAAATACCGCGCCATGCCTCGGGATTTGACTGATCGGCGAACACTTCGGGGCCGAGTTTGTCCTTATAGAACTCTTTCCACTCGGACGCTGCCCATGTGGGCATGTGGACGCCGTTGGTGACGTATCCCACGTGCGATTCTTCCCAGGTGTAACCTTTCCATATACCGGCAAACATCTTCTGCGACACGATACCGTGGAGCTTGGATACGCCGTTGGCTTCCTGACAGGTGTTGAGCGCGAATACGCTCATCGAGAAGCGTTCCTGCGAGCCGGGGTTCTCGCGGCCCATGTCCATGAGTTCCTGCCACGAAATGCCGAGGCGTGCGGGGAACTCGCCCATATATTTGCCGAAGAGGCCTTCGTCAAAGTAGTCGTGGCCGGCAGGCACAGGGGTGTGCACGGTGTAGAGACCCGAGGCACGCACGAGCTCGAGAGCCACGTTGAAGTCGAGATGGTCTTCCTGCACGTAGTCGACGAGGCGCTGCAGATTGAGCAGGGCGGCGTGGCCTTCATTGCAGTGGTAGAGCTGGGTGCGGATGCCGAGCTTCTTGAGCATGAGGATACCGCCTATACCGAGCAGATATTCCTGCTTGATGCGGTTTTCCCAGTCACCGCCGTAGAGCTGGTGGGTAATCTGGCGGTCAAACTCGCTGTTGGCGTCGAAGTCGGTGTCCATCAGATAGAGCTTCATGCGGCCGACGTTGACGCGCCAGATGTGGCTGTATACGGTTCGGCCGGGGAAGGGGACTTCGAGCACAAGGGGATGTCCGTTCTTGTCCATCACCTGATCGATAGGCAGCTGGTTGAAGTTCTGCGGCTCATATTTGGCTATCTGCTGGCCGTCTACGCTGAGGGTCTGGGTGAAGTAGCCATAGCGGTAGAGGAAGCCGACAGCGGTCATGTCGACGCACGAGTCGGAAGCTTCCTTGATGTAGTCGCCGGCGAGAACGCCGAGACCGCCCGAGTAGATCTTGAGGCAGTTGCACAGGCCGTATTCCATCGAGAAGTATGCCACGGAGGGGACATCTTTGCGCATGGGACGTGCCAGATATTCGCGCATCTTGCTGTATACTTGGGCGATGCGGTCCATCATCACCTTATCGGCGAGGATTTCGTCAATGCGCTCGGATGTGAGCTGCTGGAGGAGCATGACGGGGTTCTCGCCGGTGGCGCGCCAAAGGTCAGGGTTGAGGTCGCGGAAGAGCGATTTGCCTTCGCTGTTCCATACCCACCACAGGTTGCGGGCCATCTCTTCAAGGGGCTTGAGCTGTGCGGGCAGCTCGGCCTTTACGGTGATGTCGCGCCACACGGGTGCGTTGGTTTTGCTTACCGGTAGTTTCATTGTTTTGTATTTACATTAAAATATTATTTGCTGTGATTGTCGAGGGCGATCTGATATGCCTCGTTGTAATATTTGATAAACTGGCTCCAGTCGGCGCGGGCGGCGGTGGCCATTGCGGCTACCGATATGCCGGCGCGTGCCTTGTTGTCAAGTTTCATGAGTTGCAGCAGGTCGGCGGCTATATCGCGTACGACCTCGTTGTAGTTGGAGTCGGTGCGGTGGACGGCCACGGCGCCACTGCCTGCAAAGGTGTTGGCCGATGTGGAGCATATCCATTGGCCGAAGCCCGAGAGTGTGGTGGTGACTGTGGGAACGCCGAATGCCACGCTCTCGAGCGGCGTATATCCCCAGGGCTCATAATACGAGGGGAATACTGTGGCATCCATGCCGATGAGCAGGTCGTAGTAGCTCATGTCGAATACGCCGTCGTGTCCGTTGAGATAGCATGGCACGTATATGGCGGTCACATTGCCTGTGGGATTGGCTGCTGCGAAGCCGAGCTGATGCAGGCGCCAGTTGATTGGATCCTCGTTATAATTGTGCAGGGCATGCGTGATCATAGGGTCGGCGAGGCGGGTCGAAAGGCCTTCGGTGAGCGAAGCGACGAGGTCAGCCCTGGCGTCGCCGGCCCAGGCGGGTACCATTATGAATGCCAGCACCGGGCGGGGTGTGTCCTCGGCGTTGAGCTGTCCCAGGGTGTCGCAGAATACATCGAGGCCCTTGTTGCGGTATTCGCAGCGGCCCGATGTGGCGATTATGAATGTATCGTCGCCGAAGTCGATGCCGGTAAGGGCGCGGGCTACCCGGAGCATTTTGTCGCGGGCGGCCGTACGTGCCTTGGCAAACCGGGACTTTGTGGGTACGAAGCCGGGCTCGAAGCCGTTGGGCGTCACCACGTCGGGTTTTCGCTCGAGCAACTGCGTGGCTTCGCAGGCGGTGACATCCGATACGGTGGTGAAGCAGTCGGCGGCATGTGCGGCGGCTTTTTCGAGTGAGTGTTTCGACTCCATGTTTAGCTCGCGGGCCATCTGGTTGCCGTTGTAGCCGGCCAGATAGTCGTAGAGGGGCTTGCCGTTGCTGCATATACTGCGGCCGATGCTTGTGGCGTGGGTGGTGAATACCGTGGCGGCCGCGGGCACGCGCTCTTTGACGGTGAGCAGTCCGGCGCCGAGAGTCCATTCGTCGAAGTGAGCGATGACGTTTCCGGCCTTCTTGCCGAAAAAGTCAACAAGACTCTCGATTACCGCGGCTGCGGCACGACCGAATGCCACAGCCTCGTCATAGTCGCCGTAGGCATGCAGTGAGTCAACGCCGAATTTCTGCCACATATGGCCATAGAATTCGTCTTTAGTGGCGTACATGGCGTCGAATTTCACGAGGATAGCGATGGGTCGGCCGGGTACTTCCCAGCGGCCCACACGTACCTCGAGTCCGTCGGGCAGCAGGGCGGTTTCGCGCCATTTTTTCAGCAATACGGTAGATTCCTTGAAATCAGAGGCCGGGTTCTTGTCATTCCATACATCGGGGCCGATGAAGATAACGCGGTCTTTATATTGCTTCTGGAGAGTCTTGGCTTTGGTTGAAAGTACGGTGTAGATACCGCCTATTTTGTTGCAGACTTCCCACGAAGCCTCAAAGATATAATCTATTGCTTTGTCAGCCATATATTGAATATTTCGGTTTTCGAGCCGCAAAGGTAGCAAAAAATCTTCAATAATGCAAACAACGCCAAAGATTTAGTAAAAGTTAAAATGAGTCAATCCATCAAAGATAAGGCCTGAGAATGGCGAGAACGGCTTGTATCGAGGGATAGCGCCGTATTTGTATGCCTTTGCTGCCTGCTGCCACAATGATACCTTTGCGTGGAATATAGTCGCAGGTATAAGCATACCCTATGCGGGCGTCATAGGTGTGAAGTGGCTGCCGCAGGGCTATATCCCATATAATCAGCCTGCCATCATCACCGATGGAAATGAGTGTGCCGGTGTCGGCAAAACATAGGTTCTGCACGGAGCTTGTATGCCCGCTGAGAGTGAATTGCATTCCGTTTGCTGTATCAAGCATGCTTATGTCCTTGTTGTCGGAGGCAAGGGCTATAAATCTGTCGTCGGGACTGTATGCGGCGGCGTTGCCACGGTCGAAATTCTCAGGAAAATAATCCTTCACTCCGGTGAGAGTCGCCGGATTCCATACGCGCACTTTGGGCCGGGAGGCGTGACAACTTAGCAGCCGGTCGCCGCGGTGATTGAACGACAGCGATCTTACGCCCGACTGACACGTGGCCCGGGCTACGATGCGACCCGTAGGGATATCGAATTTGTATAAGTCGCGTTCCTGGGCCATGAAGGCGTACCTGCCGTCGGGCGACATGGCCAGGGCATCGATATTCATGTCGTAAATCGTGTCAGGAAACTCAAATTTCTGTTTCCCGTCAATATCCCATATACCGATGTGCCCGTTATTCCGCGTCACAAGCAGTGAACGGGAGTCGGGCAGGAAGGCCATTTTGTTGCTGTAGGGGACAGGCAGGAGCGCCTTAGGCTTGTCGGGGCGGTCAGTGTCGAATATCACTATGCCTTCTGAGACATTGTTGGCGAAGTGCCGGCCATCGGGCGCTGTCACAACACCTCCCGACATTCTTTTATTGCTCCGGATGCCCGGATCGTTTACGGCCATGCTGTATACTGCCAGCTCGTCGCCGCTACGGGCCACGGCGAGCGACATAGCTTTGGGGCTGAAGTCCATAAGCCGGATATCCTTGTCGCCGGAAAATGCCAATAAGGTGTCGTTCTTTTGGATGTCGATCATTACGGGATCTCTCAGTCCTGTCAGCAGCACACGGCCGGCTATCAGCGCGTCGCCGGCCGACCTCTTATGGCTTATGATTTCCTTGCCGGTAGCGGCGTCGTATATGTGTAGATCGCTGCCGATTAGGCGCAGAACATGCTTGTAACCTGAGCTGTAGATGGCCTTGTCGGTGAAGGCGTATTCGCCGAAAGGTCTTTCTGTTTTACCCGTTTTCCAGTTGTGGATCAGCATAGTGCTATGGTGGCCGATGAGCAGGCGGTCGCCGCTCTTGTCGAAAACTGCCGAATGTAGGTTGTCACCGCCGGGAATATCGAGGTCGTTCCTGCGGCTGATCGTAGCTACGGGCTGATAGTCGGATGTGTCGTAAACCGTGATGCCCTCACCATAGGTTCGCGCCAGATAGCGGCCATCGCCACTATAGCGCAGTGTGAATGGAAATTTCACCTTGCCAAGGTCGGCGACGGTATGGCCGTCTATATCAGTGATGCATGCAGCTCCGTCCTGGCCTGTGAAGGCTATCAGGTTGAGGGTAGGGTGGATGTCGAGCGACTTGACTTTGCCGAATGGCAGCCGCCACGAGTTGCGGATGCGATAGTGGCGACTGATGTCAACAACGGTCACCACACCGTTGTTGGTCGCAAATACGATATACCTGCCGTCGGGTGAGTATTTCATGTCCTTGATGGCTGATTCGGCCTTGAATACGCCGATCGGCCGTCTGCGTACTGTGCCCGCGGTGATGCTGTCATAGGCCTGACGCAGCGTCAGCGCTATCAGCGGATGTATGCCCGAGGCTCCGTTGATTGTGTCACCCGGCAGGATGAAATCGTTGAGCAGATGCAGTGCGCCCAGCACGTCATCCTGCCCGAGGGCGCTTATGGCATTGCGGCGTGTGGCCTCGATGATACGCTGGTACAGCGCACTGTTGGCCCGCAGCAGTTTATGCTTCTCGGCTGCCAGGGCGCTGTTGGTAAGGTCGAGGCTGTCGTTGGCGGTAGCAAGCAGGCTGTAGGCACGGGCCACACTGTCGTTGGCCGCCACGAGAGCTGTATTCGACGCACTCAGGTCGGCGTATGCCCGTGCCAGTTCGGTGTTGCGCTCCTCCAGTGTGCTGTTGGCCGAGTCGAGCGCCACATTCTGTCGCCAGATGTATGATGCCACACATATTGCGGTGGCGGCGAGCAACGCGACCGCGGCGGTGACGATGATGCGACGCTGGCGCCTTGCCCGTTCATAGCGCTGCCACAGCGAGTCGAAGCGTAGCCCGAACATACGGGCCACCACCTTGATGGCTGCGGCTTCGCGGCCCATTTCGTTAATGTTGACTCCAAGCAGTTCGTGCTCGCCCTTGAGCTTGCGCAGACCGGTGGGAAAACACTCGTCCTCCGGATTTGCGGCATTGGGCGTGCCGCCGACTATGAAGGGGATTATATGATCGGCTCGGCCGCTGTCGATGAATGTCTGCACCTCCTTGCTCACCCACTCCGATTGTGCCGAGCGTGGCGAGCATATCACGATAAGATAGTTGGAATCGTCGAGAGCCGATTTGATTTTCTTGGCAAGCAATCCCGGCTCAAGATCGGTGGTGTCTTTGAATACAGGCCGTATTGTCTCCGGCACACCGGGATTGTCGCGGCGCACAGCCGCCGGGATACGGTAATACTCGAGCTTGTGTTGCAGCCAGCGCGCCCAGGACTCGTCCTCGCGCTTATAGCTGATGAATGCGAAATAACGTGATTGTGAACCTGAAGCCTGCGTCATAATGCAAAATTACATAAAATTTTTAAGAATCCTTGCCGTCCTTATTAATAATCCTTATTTTTGTATTGAAAATCCGATATGAATATGATACTGTCCATTATACTCGCCGTGCTGGCGGTCGCCGCGATTGCCGCATGCATTGTCATTTACAGAAAATATACCGCCGCGCAGCTTTCGGCCTCGGCTGAGGCCCTTAATGCCTCGCGTCTGCAACAGGAGCTTGACAGCAGCCGCCGGGCGGCCGAGGAGATTCGTGCCGCAGAGGCAAAGGCTGCCGCCGACCGCATCGCCGAGCTTAAAGAAACCCACCGTGCTCAGCTCGAACATGAGCGCGAAGTGCTGGGCGAACGCTTCAAGGCAATAGCCGCCGATGTGCTGCGCGACAATTCGCGTCAGCTCGACGAGCGGTCGCGAGCCTCGATCGAGGCCGTCATTTCGCCGATGAAGACAAGCATCGAGGAGTTCACCAAGGGATACCGCGAGTGCTATGCCGTGGAGAACCGCGACCGACTGTCGCTGCGCGAGGAAATCAAGAGCCTGCACGAACTCAACAGTCAGGTAGGCCGCGAGGCCGGGCGCCTGGCCGCAGCCCTCAAGGGCAATACCCGCGTGCAGGGCCGATGGGGCGAGATGGTGCTTGCCAATATCCTGGAGCACTCGGGTCTGCAGCAGAGCCGGTGGTTTGTGACGCAGGAATCTACCACCGCTGCCGACGACGGCCAGCGGCTGCGTCCCGATGCGGTGATACACTGCCCCAAGGACCGCGACATCATCATCGACTCGAAAGTGTCGCTTACGGCCTACCTGCGTATGCTCGAGGCCGACAGCGACCAGGAGCGCGCCGACCTGGCCAAGGCACACCTCCAGTCGGTCGAGAATCATATCAAGGCCCTGCGCGACAAGGAGTATCAGAAAAATATCGGTGCCCGCAAGGGCGACTTCGTGCTCATGTTCATGCCACACGAGGGAGCCTATCTCGCTGCCATGAACGCCAATCCCGACCTGTGGATGAAGGCCTATGACAGCCATGTGGTGATGGTGTCGCCCACACACCTTATCACGGTCGTACACCTTGTGGAGCAGATGTGGCAGACCGAGGATCAGACGGTCAACACATTGCGTATCGCCGAATTCGGCACCAAGCTGCTCGAAAGCCTCACATCATTCCTCGCAGATCTCGACGCCGTCGGTACCGGCCTCGATCGAGCCCGTGCGAGCTACGACAGCGCGGTGAAGCGCTTCACATCGGGCAATAACAATGTGGTGCGCATGGCCGAGCGACTCCATGAGCTGGGCCTCAAAAGCAAAAAGAAGATTCCGGCCCGATTCTCCGACGCCGATACCGAGGACACCGCCGGCGACACTGCCGGCAGCATCGTGTCAGGCGCAGAATAGACTGTGCAAACTTTTGTCGGAATAATGTAACACCGCAAGGCGGCTTTATGGCTAACTTTGCAGTGTTATGCAACAGATACTTTACGCACTTGTTAATATGCTCGGAGAGATGGCTCCCTACATCCTTCTGGGCTTTCTTGTGGCCGGCATAATGCATGCCTTCGTGCCGGCCGGCACTATGAGCCGTCACCTGGCAGGCCGTGGCTTCGGTCCGGTGTTCAAGGCCGCCATGATCGGTGTCCCATTGCCGCTGTGCTCGTGCGGCGTGCTCCCGGCAGCCGTGGCCATGCGCCGCAGCGGGGCCTCGCGGGGGGCCTCCACTTCGTTCCTTATCGCTACTCCGCAGACCGGCGCCGACAGCATCGCCGCCACCTGGTCGCTGCTCGGACCGGCCTTCGCCCTCATCAGGCCTGTCGCGGCGCTTGTCACTGCCTTTGCCGGCGGTTGCGCCGTCGGCGCTGCCGAGAAGTCCGCAGACGCGCCGCAGGCATGTGTCGTGGCGAGCCTTGAAAGCCGTCCGTCATTTGGCCGGCGTTGCCTCGATGCGCTGCGATATGGATTCGTCGATCTGGTATCGAGCATAGGCGCATGGCTTGTGGCAGGCCTCGTTATAGCCGCCCTCATCACCGTGTATGTCCCCGCCGACTTCTTTGCCGCACTCGGCGACCGTCCGTTCATTGCCATGCTGGCTGTGCTTGTGGTGTCGGTACCCATGTATGTATGTGCCACGGGTTCAATTCCTATCGCCATGTCGCTAATGCTCAAGGGGCTGTCGCCCGGTACGGCATTCGTGCTGCTTATGGCGGGACCGGCGGCCAACTTCGCCTCGTTCACCCTGATATCGCGCGAGATGGGCCGCAAATCGGCCATTATCTATCTGGCTGCAATCACGGCCGGAGCAATGGCCTTTGGCCTTGCCATCGACTATCTGATGCCCTCGGCGTGGTTTGCTCTCGACGGCTCCCATGCCGCCGGTCACGGAGCATGTATGCACCTCGGCCCCGTTCAGGCCGTCAGTGCAGCCGTTCTCGCCGTGCTGCTCATATACTCATTCATTAAAAGGAACAGACATAAACATAATATTTCTACCGACATGACTTATCAATATACAGTGAAGGGTATGAACTGCCCGCATTGCCAGGCTTCGGTAGCCAAGGCAATATCTGGTGTCGCCGGTGTCGAATCGGTCGACGTGAATCTTAAGGAAGGAAGCGCCGCTGTCAGCGGCTCACACGACCCCGAGGCTGTCGTGGCCGCCGTGCGCGCTGCCGGCTTCGACGCATCTCCGGTCACCACAGATTGAACCGGTAGCCGATGGCGGCACTGGCCGACAGATTCGTGCCCAGAAATGTAGTGCGGCTGTCCGACACCAGTGCCACGTCGGCATTCCCAACAGCGCCTACAAACCACCGGCCCTTGTTCCATACAATCGACATCTTGGCCCGCGAGTAGAGTGAGAAACTCAGTTTATCCTCGTCGCTGTTGACATAGCCTTTCCTGAGACCCACCGTTGGCGACAGGCTGCCGCACAGCACCCAGTTGCGGGCGAATACCCAGTTGTATCCGTAGCCGAAGCGCAGCCCGTAGTTGTGTACACGGGCATTGTAATGGTAATATTTCCACTCAGGGGGCAGCAACTCGAGAAACCTCGGGTTGAGTCCCGAAAAATCGAAATCATAATTTTGTGAGTATATCGACAGACCCGCATACAGCGAACCCTGACTGCGGCGCTGCACCTTGCTGAAGCTGAATGCAGCCGCCTGGGAGTATTTCTTGTGGTTGAAGAAGTAATACGCATCGATGCCCCATGCGTGGATGTTCACGCCATCAAAGGGCATGCTTATGTCGTCATACGATCCGAAGCGCTTGATCTTGGTACCGACGTCGTTGTTTTCGATATACGTTTCCACGCTCAGCAGCGAGCAGTTAAACCCAAAGCGGTAGCGCGAGCGAGCGTGTTTCACGCCGCCAAACAGGTTGCTGATATTGATATCATAGCCCACCGATACGGCCAAATATGTGAGATACGCACCCACCGACGTCGACGGATCAGACCACATCTCCATCTTCTGGTTGTTGGGCAATATGAAGTGGTAGGTGTCCACCCACGAGTCGGTGGTGAGCTTGACGTTGAATTTTGTGCCGGTGCCGACCACATAAGCCGAGTCGTATGTGTTGAAGAAGCGGTCGCCCCAGCGGTAAGTGTTGACGCAGAATCGCGGGAACTTGCCCCAGGCGGCAATCGAGTCGAGCGAAAAGTTTATTGCCGAGGCGCGTGGCGACAGCATTGCCATTGCGACAATGATTATCAGTAATATTCTCGTAGATAGATGCCTCACAGCCGTCGACTTTGATTTTTAACAAGCTCTTACAGTCTGCAAAGGTACAAATTTTTTTTGAGAATCAGCCTTTCATTTTTGCACGGCGTGTCAGATAGTCGCCCAGCCACAGGCCTATGAGTATCAGCGCACAGCCGGTATAACCTATCAGCGACACATGCTCGCCGAGCAGCAACGCTGATACCACAAGGGTGATGATCGGTTGGAAATACATGTAGTTGTTGGCCTTCACGGCGCCCATGCGCTTTACGGTTTCGGCCCACAGGATGTAGGACAGCAGCGACGCGCCGAGGCCCAGGAACAGGATATTGCCGATCACCTCGGTGTGCTGGAACAGTTCGAGCGGGGTGAACTTCGGCGGCTCCACACTGATGAACGGCAGCGCCGTGAGCACACCGTAAAAGAAGGTCTTGCGGGTTATGAACCACACGTCGTAATTGGCGTTGACCCGCTTCAATATCAGGCTGTAGAGCGCCCAGCTGAAGGCTGCGGCAAGCGACAGCATGTCGCCCAGCGGATTGATCTCGAGATTGAAACTGCTGTTGAATATCACACATGCCACGCCCAGGAAGGCTACCAGCGATCCTGTAATCATGCCCGCACCGGGGCGGTCCGACTTATATAGCGCGCCCACGAGCATCGCCGTGATCAGGGGCGACGTAGAGGTAAGCAGCGACACGTTCGACACCAGCGTATACCGCAGCGCGAAGTTCTCGGCCAGGAAGTAGATCGACCCGGCGAGGAGACCGCACAGCATCAGCAGCCCCTCGTCGCGCCAGCTGTTGCTGAACATTTTCTTGTGTTTCATGCACAGTATTATGAGGTAGGCGAGCGCAAAGCGGTATATGTAGATTTCTACCGGTTGCATTCCCGCATTCAGGAGCACTTTTGTCGATACGAATGACACGCCCCACATGGAGACGCATAGCAGGGCTCCTAAATTGCCCAGTATCTGCGATTTGTTAGATTTAAGTTGATGTAAGCTGGTAGCCATCGTGTGTAGTGTCGTTAGGTTGTCGCTACAAATTTATGAAAAATTTTGCTAACACGGGAAACATATTACAACATAAATTTGTAATTTTGTATAGAAACAAAATATCTCGTTCAACCATTAAAATGTTTATTACGTCATGAAACTTATTAAAATTTCCTGTATAGCTCTTATATGCGGCGCTCTCCTGATCGGCGAGGCCGGATGTTCCTCGATGACTAATACCGGCAAAGGCGCCCTCATCGGCGGTGGCGGCGGTGC
>JAGANS010000094.1 GCA_017624155.1 Muribaculaceae bacterium
GTCGAGCTGCTCGGCGATGTCCTTTGCCATGAGGCCGTCGCGCAGGGCGGCATGGTAGGCTGCGGCGCTGTTGCGGATCGCCGAGCGGTAGAAGTGGGCGAGCATCCGCAGCGAGTCGTGGCCCGATCGGTCGTAGTAGTCGACGGCGATGTCGATAAGCGAATCGGAGGTGGGGAAGATATGGTTTTTGTTCTGGGCCTTGGAATAGAGCAGGGCATAACGGGCGCGGTCGGCCTCGCCGCGCAGTGTGGCGGGGTCGATGCTGTCGAGCAGGGCGAGAGCCTTGTCGGGCTCAGGGTACATGAGGGCGTCGGCCCTGTCGAGCCGGCTGTCGTGGCCGCAGGCCGCGGCCACGAGCATGATGATCGCCACTGTGATCGCTGTCGGTTCATACGGCAAAGTTACGATTTTTTGGCGTTTTTACGCCCTAATATAAAAAATATTATGGCTGTGGCCGCAATTATTATGCCCCGGATGCGCCCCGGCCATGCCGGTGCCGGTCGGTGCTCGTCGGTAGTGGCGCTGATGGTGTCGGTATGTTCATGAGATGTAATTATCTCGGTTTGCGTGCCGGCCATGCCACAGGCCTCGGCCCTGAGGCGGCGGCCGCGCACCATGGCGCGGCCGCCGGGTAGGGCGGGGGATTCGAGCACTATCTCGGGCGAGTCGATTATGGCGGTGGCAATGAGGACGATGCTGTCGCGGCTCCCGATGCGCGCCACGTGACTGTCGTGCGTGGTGCTTTGCACGGTGCTGTGTCGCTGCGACGAGCACCCGGCCGCCGCCAGGGCGAGTGCCGTGCAGATAATCAGTATAGGAGGCTTCATATATCTTTGTATTCTTCGGCAGCATTGAAGCAGGGACAGGCTTTTGCGGCAAGGTCGTTGTGGCCCAGAATGCGGGCCTCGGGAAACTCCCCGCGCAGAAATGTAAGCAGCCTCACGAGGGCTTTGCGCTGCGCGGGCGTGCGGGTATCGGCCGGGCGGCCCTTGGCGTCGAGACCGCCGACATAGGCAACACCTACCGAGTGTTGGTTGAAGTGAAGAGTGTGGGCGCCGGGCAGTTCCAGCTCGCGGCCCAGACCGATGCTGCCGTCGAGTCCTATCACATAATGATAGCCGATGCCCTTGAATCCGCGCCGGCGGTGCCAGCTGTCGATTTCTTCCACGCTCACGTTGCGTCCGGCCGGTGTGGCGGTGCAGTGAATGATGATCATACCGATTTTTCGCATGTTGTGAAGTTTTTTGTAAAAAAGTTGTTTAAAAATTTGGTGGTTTTGCAGAAATGAGATAACTTTGCACTCGCAAAACGGCGGGATAGCTCAGTTGGTTAGAGCGTCGGATTCATAACCCGGAGGTCCCGAGTTCAATTCTCGGTCCCGCTACTTAAGCTTCGGTTTTGAACCGAGGCTTTTTTATTCGCGATTGCGTTGCAAAATTACAACCGATATTGTTGTATTGCTTGTGAAATTGGTTAATATCACCAAATTTTCCAAAATCCGCCGTCGGCAGGTTTATTTTGAACGGCAAATGTCGGTTTTTAGGGCTAATGCTTGCATTTTGCAAATTAATTTGCTTACTTTGCATTCATTCAAACCGATTCTTTATGAAAAAACTTTACACGTTATTTGTCGCTGTTTTCCTCCTTGCCGCTACGCAGGCGTGGGGATATACCGTTAAATTTGACTTTGACGAGGCTTCCCGAATCGAATTCAGAATTAATAATCAGGAAATTGAAATCACTTCGGGCATCAATACCTTTGAGATGGCACGTTATTCCAAATTCGAGATCAAGGCACGGCGCGGCTGCGCTCTCATTTCGGTGACCGACAAGGACGGTGAGCCATTCCGCATCATCGACGGTCTGTGCTCCGAGCTCGTTTATCCCGACGCCGACGGCAACACATACAGTGTCGTTACTGTTGATCTTGACCAGGCACGCACCGCAAGCTGCTACGTTACCCTTGTCGGCGATCCGGAACTGGTGGCGGCGCGTTTGCCGGGCACCGCGTCGCGCGTATTCTTTACTGAGGGACGCCAGACTCTTCATTATTCGCCCGAGTATGAGCCTGAATTGTCGCTCAGCTCGCTTGGCGACGCTCCGCTCTATAAGGTGACCGTCGATGGTAAGGATGCCGATGCGGGATGGGGATGTACCGTAGCCCTTAAGCCCGGCTGCGAGATAGTCATCAATCAGGCCGTTCCTCAGCACGACGTTACGGTACGCTTCACATTCACATCCACATCCACGGCTGTCGGTTGTATAGATGTTGTTAACATCAACAAAGACGACGTGGCTCTCGGCGAGGACAATGCCGTGGTATGCCGCCCCGGCGACGAGATGGCTGTGTATATCAAGGATTCTTACAGGCTGCTGGGCGTAAAGGTCGACGGACGGCCGCTCACATCGGGGATCTCCGACTCTTATTTCTATTATTCCGTGAAGGATGATGCTGTCATAGAGATTGACGCCCGTCCCTACGGCGATATCCCGTTCACAGTGAATATCGACAACCCCGACGCCGTTAGCCTCTACCGCGGATATGTGAATCCCGACTATCAGATCAGTCTTGTGGCCGGCATCAATAACGTGGGCGTGCCGGAGCTGGATCCGCGCCTTATCGTGCGGCTCAACAGCGGCTACTATTTCAAGTCGTTCACCGACCGGGCAGGCAATGATTATGCAGGTATTGAAGAAATAAAGGTCAACGACGGTCTCGCCCTGAATATAGCCACTGCACCCATAATTGTCGACTGCAAGGCGGCGCTCTATGTCGACGACATCAGTCTGGCATCTTATTTCTTTGAACTGCTGAATTCCTACGACGAGGAAATCGACGTTGCCACAGGTTACAATATCATTGACTTCGGCGTGCAGCACAATCCGTTCGAGCTGTCGTGGTATGCACCGGTCAAGATAGGCAGTGTCTATCTCAACAACGGGTCTGTCGAGCCTGAATCGCCAAATACTACTACTTTTCCCCTCACCATTGCCGACGGCGATGTCCTTAAAGTCTACCTTGCCGGGGAGCCGCTGCTTCACGAAGTGAAGTTTGATGTTGAGGATGGCCTCGCCCCCGAGGTGACAGCCGATGTAATCACGCCTGTCACCGACTTCACCGCTCCGCTACAATGCTTCAGCGGCACATTGATCGGTATTTCCGCCCCGGGCCTTCAGGTTACGGTCAACGGCACGCCTCTCGATGGCGAGAGTTTCACGGTAGAGGGCGACACCCGCATCGAGATCTCAAGGAATTCCGACGGCATAGCCGGTATCGAGACTGATGCCCGGCCCGTGCCGGTCTACAACATGCAGGGTGTATGCGTCGGCACGACCGGGCGGTTGGCCTCGCTCCCCGCCGGCATCTAGATCGTCCTCGGCAAGAAAATCAGCATTCGCTGACACTAAATGTATCGGCAGGCGCGGTACCGCGCCTGCCGATACA
>JAGANS010000095.1 GCA_017624155.1 Muribaculaceae bacterium
ATAATGAGAGAACCCCAGGTGGAGCCTGGGGAGAAGGTGGAGCCTGTGGCCAAAGGGAGATATAGTCGGATAAGCCTCGGAGAGGCGTCTTGTGATATAAAGAAATTTGCGTAAATTTGCATTATGAGCAAAGTTACAGCATATTATCATATCGTTTTCTGTACCAAAAGACGGGAGATGACTATTCCGCTCGCATATAAAGAGGACTTATACCGCTTCATCTGGAAGGAAATCAAGGATCTGAAATGTGACCTTATCCGTATTGGCGGAATACAGAATCATGTCCATATCCTATTGAATCTGCATCCCACGGTTGCGCTTGCCACGCTTATGCAGAATATAAAATCACATTCGAGCGCCTGGATGAACAGTGATGCCCGGTTTGACAGCTTTAACGGCTGGGCCGCTGAATACTTTGCATGTACGATCTCGCCCGAGCAGAAAACGGCGGTAATCGAGTATATAAAAGGCCAGGAACAACATCATCTATGCCATGCGATAGATGATGAGTTTAAAAGGATGTACCGATATGTCAATTTGCCTTATGATGAACGAGATATGATATAATCTACGTATCACAAGGCGCCTCTCCGAAGCTTATCCAGTTGGTTATCAGCCTCTACCCCAGGCCGTGCCTGGGGTTCTATCATTATTTGAGGGTCTCCGACCCTCGCGCCGCGTCGACGCCTGCTTATCCTTTTCGCGCCGACCCTTGCGCGAGGCGTTTGTTTAAACTTTTAAGCACCAAGTTTATGGATAAGCTGATATGAATAAGTAGGCTTTGGAAATTAGTTTATATTATATTCGCAGCCAAAGGCCGATAAGATTTGACCTGACGAAGAATGAGCGTAGCCGTAGCTACGTGATTGATGAGGAAAGTCAAAGATTGCGGTATTGGGCAAGAAGATGATATAAACTAATTTTCAATGACTACTTAAATAATAATTATTGTTTGGTTTTGAGAAAATATGTAACTTTGCAGCCGTAAATCACTTTGCCATGGATCAACTGTCGGTAGCTATAATAACCCGAAATGAGGAACGTAACCTGGAGCGGTGTCTCAATGCACTGCAAGGGGTCGCCGATGAGATTGTGGTTGTGGACTCGTACAGCACCGACCGCACTCTCGATATCTGCCGCCGCTACGGCTGTAAGGTTACACAGCGGGAGTTCATGGGCTTCGGTTCGCAACGGCAATATGCCGTGGGCCTCACCACACATAGCTATGTACTGTGTATCGATGCCGACGAGGTGCTTGACGAGGAGTTGCGGGCCCACCTGATGACTCTAAAGGAGCACGGATTCGGTCACAGGGTGTATAAACTTACAATTCAGAATTATTTTTGCGGCGAGCCGCTGGCACATTCGGGATATGAACCCGGCGAGTGTGTGCGTCTGTTCAACAAGCGCTATGCCAACTGGAATCTGCGCGATGTAAGCGACATGGTGTCGTATCCCGACAGCGTGGTGCCGCAGGGTATGCCGGGAGCAATACATCATTACCGCTGCTCGTCGCTCGATGAGTTTTTCCGTAAGGAAAATCGCATTGCCTCGCTTGAGGCCAAGGTGCTTGCGGCGCGCGAACGCTCGATATCGATACTGACGCCGCGGCTGATGGCGGCGTGGCAGTATCTGAAGAGCCATGTGGTGCACTATGCATGGATGGACGGCCAGCGGGGCTTCACCATTGCCCGCCGGCGTGCCAAGACTACCTATGAGGCCTATCGCATGGCCCGCCATCTGATTTCCGAACGATAATCCCGGCGCCGAAGCCGTATCTTTGGCACGGAATGGCGTTTTTCTCGTCTGCGAGGGCGGGGGAATGGATTATTTTCCTTACCTTTGCGTGATTGAACGAAAACAATATTCCAATGAATAAATTCATACAATGGTTGCGGCAGCCCCGCGTGTGGGGCTTCATCGCCTCGGTGGTGATCATGGCCGTGATATCGGTGGCATTCTTCTATCCCGACAACTTCGAGGGCAACAGCCTGCGTCAGGCCGATATGCAGCAGGGCGCTGCCAACGGTCAGGAAGCCAAGCTGTATCTTGAGCAGACCGGCGAGCAGGCTCTGTGGACGAATGCCCTCTTCGGCGGCATGCCTACGTTTCAGATATCGCCGTCGTATCCGTCCAACGCACTGTTCACATGGCTCGACCAGGTGTACGGCCTCGGGCTTCCGGCACCGTCCAACCTCCTGTTCATGATGATGATGGGATTCTTCATCCTGCTGTATGTGATGAATTTCCGCTGGTATTATGCGCTGATAGGAGCTGTGGCCTGGGGATTCTCGTCCTACTTCATAATCATTATCGGAGCGGGGCATATATGGAAATTCGTTACTTTGAGCTACATACCGCCCACCATCGCCGGTCTGGTGCTGTGTTATCGCGGACGCTATGTGGGCGGCGCGGCCCTCACATCGCTGTTTGCCATGCTTCAGCTCAACGCCAACCATCCGCAGATGACATATTACTTTGCCTTCGTGATGTTCGCGCTGGTGATAGCGTGGCTCGTGGAGGCTGTGCGCGAGAAGCAGATGCGGCGCTGGCTCATAGCCTCGGCTGTGGTGCTGGCTTCAGGCGCGCTGGCCGTGGGCGCCAATCTGCCGAGCCTCTACAACACATACGAATACAGTAAGGAAACCAAGCGCGCGCAGAGCGAGCTTACACCGCTCACCTCAGCCGCCGACGCCGCGCCTGCCGACCGCCCCACAGGCGGCCTGCCCCGCCACGAGATCGTGGGCTGGAGCTACGGCCAATCGGAGACATTCTCACTGCTGGTACCCAACATCAAGGGCGGCGCCACGGCGCGTCCCGAGCAGGGCGGCATGGCGTATATGGGCCTCGACAAGTTGCCCGGGGCGGAGAAGTACCGGGGCAAGGCCCCCGAGGCTCTGCTGCCATATATGCCGCAGTATTTCAACGACTCGGAAGGCACTAACGGGCCGGTATATGTGGGCGCGATTATCTGCGCGCTCTTCCTGCTCGGCTGCATTATCGTAAAGGGGCCTGTGAAGTGGGCGCTCGTGGTGATGACAGTATTATCGGTGCTGCTCAGCTGGGGCGGCAACTTCGATACGCTCACCGACCTGTTTATCTACAACTTCCCGATGTACAATAAATTCCGTGCCGTGGAGAGCATACTTGTCATCGCCGAGTTCACGATGCCGCTGCTGGCCCTTATGGCCCTGCATCAGCTGTTCACGGCCACTGACTGCAAGGCACTGGCGCGGCCGGTGCTCATATCGTTCGGCATCTGTGCCGTGGTGGCCGTGGCCGCATGGCTGGCTCCGGGCATGTTTGGCGACGCCATCACATCCACCGACCGTGCCCAGGCTCAGCAGATCACCAATCAGGTGACACAGATGGCTCAGCAATACGGCTACTCGCCGAGCGAGATCCAGGCCGTAGCATATCAGTATTCGCTCAGCAATCCCGAGAACGTGGCCGCCATCACCGAACTGCGCCACGGCCTGGTGAAGGACGACGCGCTGCGCACACTCCTGTTTGTAGTGCTCGGTGGCGGCCTGCTGTGGTGCGCCTGCCGCGGGATGCTCAAGAGCAGCCTGGCCATCGGCGGTGTAGGTGTGCTTGTGCTGTTCGACCTCTATGGCACCGACAAGCGCTATGTGAGCCACGACAGCTTTGTGGCTGTGAACGCCTCGTCGCCTCAGTTCACGCCCGACGCCATCGACGCCACCATCATGCAGGATACCTCCTATTACCGCGTGATGGATGTACCCGGCTTCTGGAAGGCCGACCGCTCGTATTTCCACCACATGGTGGGCGGATACCACGCTGCCAAGCTCAACCGCTATGAGGACCTGATACAGCGCATCCTCAACCCCGCCGTGCAGCTCGGCTACATGCCCGAACTGCGCGACGACTCGGTGCGTGCCTCATATCCCGCCGATCAGCGTGCCATGGCCGACCGCCTCGCGGCGGCCTACCGCGTGCTCGATATGCTCAACACTCGCTATATCATCACGGGTGAGGCCGACGCCCCGGTGCTTGTAAATACCCGAGCTATGGGTCCTGCATGGCTTGTGCCGTCGGTGAAGTATGTCGAGAATGCCGATGCCGAGATGGCCGCCCTCGCCACACTCGACCCGCACCGCGAAGCTGTGGCCGATCAGCGCTTCGAGCAGATGCTCGGCACCGCCACGGCATCGCTCGCACCAGGCGATACAATCACCCTGACAAGCTATACGCCGAATTGCGTGAAATACTTATCCGACACACGCACCGACGCCACAGGGATATTCTCCGAGGTATGGTTCCCCTGGGGCTGGAAAGCCACTATTGACGGCGAGCCCGCACAGTTGGCGCGCGTCAACTACATCCTGCGCGCCATGCATATACCGGCCGGGCGCCACGAGATCGTGATGACCTTCGATCCGGATTCGATACACGTAACCGGCGGCGTGGCATACGCATGCGTCACCATAATATACCTGTTGCTGCTGCTGGCGCTGTTCATCCAATGGCGCCGTGAACTGTCGCGCCATGGGGCTGAGCCGCTGGTATAAAAGCTGGCGTCACGGACATGGCTTCGGCGTACATTCGCCGTTTGCCTACCGCATGGTGCGCGAGGTGCTGCGGCCACCGCACGGCTACGCCTTTTACGCCGAGAAAGGCATCATGCACCCTGAGCTGCGGCTTATTTACCGTATCCTTGTCGACCGGCGGCCATCTACAGTGATGATAGCCGCCGGTAGCCAAAAGGGTCTGCTGAGCAAACTTGTGGAGACTGCCTTACCATCGGTGACGCTTATCGACGGAGGTACGCCCGACATGCTCATAGTTCACGGCATGGCCGACGTATCACCCGAAGCAGTCAATGCTGCTGTAATCTATCTCAATGATTCGGGGCATCCGCTGCTGGCCAAGGCTTCCGCCTCACTCGTCCGCGGACACATCTACCGCAATCCCATTCGCGCTCTCATCATCCGCGACGACCGGCTTCCGGCACAAATATTCGAGATAAAATTCTGAATATCCTTATTTTACAAATATTTGTCGCCGAAATTTACTTTGGCGTCGTTGACCATCTGTTTGATGCGCTGCTCGCGCGACTTGGGGCAGATGAGCAACACGTCGCCCGAATCGGCGATGATATAATCGTTGAGGCCGTCGACTACGATAAGCTTGTCGTTCTTCACGGCGAATATGTTGCCTGTGGCGTTGTAGGCAAGCACCTGACACAGCTGCGTGACGTTGCCGTCGCGGTTCTTGGGCGACATGTCGTAGAGTGCGCTCCATGTGCCGAGGTCGTTCCAGCCGAAGGTCACGGTCTCCACATATACGTTGTCGGCGCGCTCCATCACGGCATAGTCGATCGAAATGCTCATGCATGAAGGGAAGGCGGCTGCGATAAATTCGTGTTCGCGGGCCGTTCCGAACGCATCCTTGCCGGCCTCGAATATAGCGTCGATGTCGGGGGCATACTGTGCCAAGGCCTTGATGATGCTGCGCGCCTGCCACAGGAATATGCCCGAGTTCCAGAAAAATTCGCCCGTGCGTATGAAGGTCTGAGCCAGTTCCAGGTCGGGCTTCTCGGTGAATGTTTTCACCTTATGGAAGTCGTTCTCAACCGCCTCGCCTACCTGGATATATCCGTAGCCTGTTTCGGGCCTGGTAGGTAGAATTCCGAGGGTGAGCAGGGCATCATGGCTCTCGACAAACTCGAATCCTTCGCGCACACAGCGCTCGAATTCAGCCTCTCGCGTGATAAGATGGTCGCTCGGAGTCACGATAATCGAGGCCTCGGGATCGAGAGCGGCGATATGGTGGGCGGCCCAGGCGATACAGGGGGCCGTATTGCGGCGTGCAGGCTCGAGCAACAGCTGGCTGTCGGCGAGTTCGGGCAGCTGTTCGCGCACCTTGTCGGCATACTGCTCGTTGGTTAGGATGATGATATTTTCCTTGTCGACGATAGGCAGAATGCGGTCGTAGCTCATCTGAAGGAGCGAGCGCCCCGTGCCGAGGAAGTCGATGAATTGCTTGGGGAGCGTGGTGCGGCTGTAGGGCCAGAAGCGGCTGCCGATGCCGCCGCACATTATCACGCAATATCTGTGGTTGTTGTTCATTTCAGAGCTTGGTATAAGATTTCGCGCTAAGATACGCACTATTTTCAAAATTTGCAAATCAAATGTCGAGGAGGTAGCGGGTGTGGACAGTGCCTGTGGCGCCGTAGGATGCCTTGTAGGCGTAGAGGCCCTCGTTGAGCACCCGTCCGGCATGCTCGTTGGAGGTGCCGAAATCCATATACCGCTGTCCGGGCAGTATGGTCGATATCAGATGTGCCGTCAGAGGCGTCAGAAGGTCGTTTTTACGGCCTTCGGGGCTTGAACAGATATATTGGCAGTGTCGTACCTTTGCAGTGTCATAAACGCAAATAGCAGCGCCTATGATGCCGTTGAGTGCGGATCCAAAAAAGCGGATATGGTCTGCAAAGCGTTCATGGAGCAAGATCAGTTCCTCGGCGCTATGCACAGGTGTCGCTCCATATCGCTCTTCGAGGCATGACGAAAGCAGGCGATGAAAGCCGCGTATATCCCCGTTACTTGAAAATTCTCTTATTTCTATACCTCTTAACGCACATTTCGACATTTTGCGACGTTGCAATGTATCCATCCCCGGGTTGGCGGTGATATCGATGGTTGCCGAGATGTTGCATTCGGTGCAGGTGGCTCCGTGGCGCCACAGGGCATACAGGTCCTCGCCGCTCGGGGCTGTGGCATAGATTGCCGGCAGCGGCTTGTAGTCGATTGCCGATATGCCCTCGGCACGGCACCACTGTATCATTTCGTCAAAGAGGCGCAGCATGTCAATGGCATCGAAATGCCGGCGCGGCAATACCCAGCCACCGTAGGTGAGGCCACGGTGCGAGTGCAGCACGCCGTCGTCGGTGATGTCGGCCGGCAACAGGGCCACGGGCTTGTCGCGGCGCATGGCTATGAGCGAGCGGTCGGCAAAGCGGTCGGCATGGTAGTCCATATAGCGGCGGTCGAACAGGAATGTGGCGTTGCGGGCCGAGGCCACGAATTCGTTCCACATCGCGGCCTCGGCAGGGGTATATGTGCGTATGGTGAAGTCGCTCATTTCTTCGGATTAAGCAGTGAGTCGAGATAAGGCGCCGGGCGTATGGCAGCGGCGCGGCGCAGCAAAGCCTCGGCCTCGGTGTCGTTGCCCTGCATGCGGCAGTAGTTGCCCAGATAGAGCAGGGTGTCATAATTGTCAGGGTCAATGGCAAGTATCTTACGCCATGTGTCGGCGGCCTCGGCATCGAGTCCCTGAAGCATATATCCGCGGGCCAGCAGACTCAGATATTCAGTGGATTCGGGCAGCCCGGCCAACATCACCTTGGCATAGCGGACGATATTGGGACCGTCGTCGCGGAAGCAGTAGTAGCGCAACAGCTCGTTGTCGAGCGCGCGACGCATCCACGGCATAGCCTCGGTGAGGCGGTGGAGCAACGCACCGTAGCGGTCGCCCTCGCCGAGAGCAAAGTCGGTGAGCCTCACCTGCTCGAGGAGCTCGCTCAGGCCGATACCGTGGGCCATTGCCCGCTCCACCAGATCGATGGCCTGCTCGTCATTGCCGAGCATCTGATTGGCGGCCACGGCGCGGGTGTAGCTCGACAGCGAGTCGGGGCGCTCGCGCAGCATCAGCTCGTACATCGCGGCGGCGCTGTTCCACTCCTTCCACTCAAACGAGCGGGCCGCCCGCCCGGCTGTGACATCGTATCCGGCCTGCGCCGTCGCCATCAGCGCCGGGAGCCATAGCAAAATTATGAAAAACAGGTGTTTCATCAGTATTTGAACGAGCTGCCGCCGAGAAATTCGCGCAGCAGCGAGGTGGACGGTACCATGCGCATATCGATCGACTGGAAGTAGCTCAGGAACTTGAGCAGGCGGTAAGCCTCGGCATATTCCACCACGTCGTGGGGAACCTTCTTGAGTATCGGCTCGGCGAAGTCCTTCATCACGCCGAGCTCGTAGAGCAGCGATGAGTTGAAGGTGGCATCAGCGTTCTCCTGATAGGGGAATATCCACTTCTCCTCGCCGCGGCGCACGCTGGGCCAGCGGCGGATGGTATCGACGGCTGATGTGCCGCGATACTTGTGGTCGCGGATGATGCGGCGCAGCAGGCGGTTGTCGGTTGTCGGGATCCAGTTGTGGTCGTCGATGGTGATGGTGGTGAGGGCCGACACATATACGCGGAACTTCATTTTCTCCTCGATATGAGCCGTCAGGGCCGGGTTGAGGCCGTGGATGCCCTCGATAAGCAGTATCGAACCCTCGTCGAGCCGCAGGGTGTTGCCCTTGTACTGGCGCGTTCCCGTCTCAAAGTTGTAGGTTGGCATCGCTACCTCCTTGCCGGCGAGGATGTCGTTGAGATCGCTGTTGAACCGGTCGAGGTCAAGCGCATAGAGCGATTCATAGTCATAATCGCCCGTCTCGTCGTGGGGCGTATGCTCACGGTCCACAAAGTAGTTGTCGAGCGATATGAGCTGTGGCTTCAGCAGATTGGTCATCAGCTGTATGCCCAGGCGCTTTGTGGTCGTGGTCTTGCCCGAGCTCGACGGGCCGGCGATGAGCACGATACGTGCGCCGCCCTCGCGATATCGGCGTGTGATCTCGTCGCTGATGCGGGCCAGAGCCTTCTCGTGCAGAGCCTCGGTGACGTTTATAAGGTCGGCTCCGCGGCGATGCTCCACGGCATCGTTGAGTTGTCCCACTGTGCGCACACCCACTATGCCGTTGAACTTCACATATTCGGTGAAGGCCCGGTACATCTTCTCTTGAGTGATGTGCTGCGGCGGGAAGGCCGGATCGGCGTGATCGAATCCCACCAGAAGGAATCCATCCTTGAACGGCCGCAGCTCCCACACCTGCAGCATTCCTGTGCGCGGTGCAAGCGTACCATAATAGCTGTCGCAGATGCCGTCGAGGGTGTAGTAGGTGGTATACAGTTCGTGCGTGGTGCGCAACAGCTCCACCTTGTCATAGAGTCCCTGAGCCTCGAACATCGGCAGCACGTCGGCAGTGAGAGCCTCGTGGCGCTCGAAGGGCAGATCAAGGTCCACTATCCGGCGCATTTCAGTCGAGATATCGGCCACAAGCTGCGGAGTACATTCCACGCCCTCGCCCAGACGGCAGTAGTAGCCGCGCGATATCGAATGCTCGATGCTAAGACGCGCCTTTGGCACCAGCCGGCTCACGGCGCGGTAAAGCACCATGCACAGCGAGCGTATATACGAGCGCTCGCCCGACGACGTGGCCATGGACAGGAACTCCACCATCTTGGGCTGGAAGATGCAGTAGGCCAGTGCCTCGTTCTTATTGTTGACACGGGCGCTGATAGGCTCGAAGCCGAGTTCGTCGCGGTAATCCCTGCTGATCCGGAGCAGGCTGCAGCCGCCCTCTATGCTGATGTAGCGGCCCAGATTTACACAATATATCTCAATCATTTTTAGAGCTTGTTTTCGATTATTTACAACCCTTGAAGGTGACTCTATGTTCGGGCGTGAGGCCCAGAGACGCGATGCCGGCGAGGTGCTCGGCCGTGGGATAGCCCACATTACGCTCCCAGCCATAGCCGGGATAGCGCCCGGCGAGTGCGGCCATCAGATGGTCGCGCGTGGTCTTGGCCATTATCGAGGCCGCAGCGATGTTGGCATACGTTGCGTCGCCCTTCACAACCGTGGTGTGCGGTATGTCGGCGAAAGGCTTGAAACGGTTGCCGTCGACGATTATCGCTCCCGGACGCACGCTCAGAGCCGCCAAAGCCCGATGCATGGCCTCGATCGAGGCATTTAGGATGTTTATGTCATCGATTTCGGCCGGAGAGCACATCCCCGTGGCCCATGCCACGGCATCGCGCATTATCACGGCTCGCATCTCCTCGCGCCTCGCCTCGCTCAGCTTCTTCGAGTCGATTAGCCACTCGTGGCTGTATCCGTCGGGCAATATCACGGCCGCAGCCACCACGGGACCGGCCAGACATCCGCGGCCCACCTCGTCGCATCCCGCCTCAAGCACACCGGGCGTCATGCACGCGGGCAGCGGAATACGAGCCCGTTTACTGATCCTACGCAAGGTAACGGCAATTAATCACAGTCTCAACCAGGAACAGACGCCGGATAGCGGTGCGCGGCACCTCCATGTCGTCGTAGTCCGGATTCTCACTGTGCAGTATCACTTTATCGGGATTGCTGCGGCAAGGCTTCACCACCTTTACCAATCGGTAATCCTCGAGCTGTATCAGATAAGTCGAGCCCCACACGATTATCGACAGGTCGTTGATCGGACGTATCGATATCAGGGCGCCGTCTTGAATTACCGGCTGCATCGAGTCGCCCGTGACGCGGATTACCGGATTGCGCGGATCGAGGCCCGGGATATCGAGATAGCCGATGATCTTGTCCTCGGTAAACTGGTGCCCAAGCGGCATCATGCCGGCAGTGGCGTCGATGTCATATACCGGCGCGCCCTTTGGAATCTCGCGTATCGTAACAGCCTCAGCGGCGATATCCTTAATTGCCTCCCCCTTGGCAAACGGCGTGCCGTGTCCATGGAGCAGCCACTCCTTCGACACACCGAGGTTTACCACCACACGGTTTATAAAAGGCTCGGTGACAGGCATCTTGCCGGCCAGAACCTTCGACATGCTCGACGGGTCGATGTTGATAAGCCTGGCAAACCGGGCCTGCGTCTTGTGCGATACCTGCAGCAGATAACGCAGACGCTCAAGCACCGTAGCATGCTCGCCCGGGAGGACAATCTTGTCTATAAGTTCGTTCATAAATGCAATTTTTGCAAAGCTACAACAAAAGTTTCAGATTTCAAACAACAAACGTTGGAAAACTCCAATAATTAAGAAAAATAAACCAATATCCCCCCGCAAAGTCATGAAGAAAATATAGGTCGCCAGGTCTCAACCGACCCGAGGATAGGAGGAAAAGGATAAGCATGCTTCCACACACCACGAGGGTCGGCGCGAAAAAGGATAAGCAGGCGTCGATGCGGCGCGAGGGTCGGAGACCCTCAAATAATGAGAGAACCCCAGGCACGGCCTGGGGTAGAGGCTGATAACCAACGGGATAAGCCTCGGAGAGGCGTCTTGTGATACGTAGATTATATCATATCTCGTTCATCATAAGGCAAATTGGCATATCGGTACATCCTTTTAAACTCATCATCTATCGCATGGCATAGATGATGTTGTTCCTGGCCTTTTATATACTCGATTACCGCCGTTTTCTGCTCGGGCGAGATCGTACATGCAAA
>JAGANS010000096.1 GCA_017624155.1 Muribaculaceae bacterium
CCATGTGAAGGTGTTCCTGGCCCCGATTGAGGCCGGAAGCAACCGCCGCGAGGATGAGCGGGCTGCAACGGCGCGGCTGATGGAGGCTGCGGCCGGGGGACCGTGTGAAATATCGCATCGCGAGGACGGCAGCCCCTACCCTACCCGGGGCAATATGGAGATTTCGGTGAGCCATTCGCGGCACTGCGTGGCGCTGGCTGTGAGTCTGCGCGGGCGCGTGGGCGTGGATATCGAGGAGGCACGGACCGGGCAGCTGCGGCGCGTGGCGCCGAGGGTGCTGAGCGAGGCCGAGATGGCTGTATATGGCGCCGATGACGAGGGGCTGCTGCGGGCATGGACGCTCAAGGAGGCGGCATACAAGGCCGTGGCCGGCGCTCCGGCCGATCTGCGGGCGATAGAGCTGCCCATCAGGAGCGGCGACACATATATAAATATAAGAAAAAACGGCGGCACCGTCCGCGCCAGGGTATTGTGGAGCGGGGCAGTGCCGGGCCGGGGATGGATGAGCGTGGTGGAGGGCTCTGAGTACTCAGAGATCTCGGAGAACTCAGAGAACTCAGATTGATCCCTTATTCCTTGACCCCGTAGGCGAGGTCGCCGGCATCACCGAGACCGGGGACGATGTAGCTGTGGGCGTTGATGGTGTCGTCGATGACGCCGACCCACAGTGTGGCATCCTCGGGCATGGTCTTCTGCAGATAGTCGACGGCCTGGCGCGAGGCGATGACCGATGCGAGGTGTACCCGGGCAGGCGTGCCCTTGGTGAGAAGTGCGCGGTAGCTGAGCTCCATCGAGGCGCCGGTGGCGAGCATGGGATCACAGAGGATGAGGGTCTTGCCGTCGAGGCAGGGCGATGCAAGATACTCGATGAGGATGTCGAAATTTTCCTTTTCCTTATATTTGCGATATGCCGACACGAAGGCGTTCTGTGCGCGGTCGAAGAAGGAGAGGAAACCCTGATGGAACGGTACGCCGGCGCGGAAAATGGTGCCGAGCACAACATTGTCGGCCGGGGTGAGGCAACGGCATGGGGCAAGGGGTGTGGTGATGTGGACCTCTTTATAATCGAATGTCTTTGAAATCTCGTATGCCATGATCTCGCCGGCGCGCTCGAGATTGCGGCGGAATCGGAGTGGATCGTGCTGAGTGTCGACGTCGCGCATCTCGAGGAGGTAGCGGCTCATCAGCGAGGGAGTCTCATCGAAGTTGTATACTTTCATGTCGGGTATGGATAAAATTTCACAAAATTACAATTTTTCGGCGAAAGAGGCGGGGCAAACGGGGTAAAATGTTTACCTTTGCAGCGTTTTTTAACTCCATAGGACAATCTAACATCGAAACAATTAAATCATGTCGACAAATACTGTAGACAATACGCGCAAGGTGACGACAATCCGCCTTAGCGAGATGAAGCAGCGCGGCGAGAAGGTGGCCATGATCACCGCATACGACTACTCGATGGCCCGGCTGGTAGACGAGGCCGGCATAGACGTAATACTCGTGGGCGACTCGGCCTCGAATGTCATGATCGGCAATCCCACCACACTGCCCATCACCCTCGACCAGATGATATATCACGCAAAGTGTGTGACCAACGGCACGAAGCGGGCACTGGTGGTGTGCGACATGCCGTTCGGGTCGTATCAGGGCAACTCGAAAGAGGCTCTGAGCTCGGCGATCCGCATCATGAAGGAGAGCGGGGCCGAGGCAGTGAAGCTCGAGGGCGGCAGCGAGATACGCGAGTCGATAGAGCGCATCCTGTCGGCGGGCATACCGGTGATGGGTCATCTGGGTCTCACGCCTCAGTCGATCAACAAGTTCGGCACCTACAACGTGCGTGCCAAGAACGAGGCCGAGGCGGAGAAGCTGCTTGCCGACGCCAAAATGCTCGACGAGATAGGCTGCTTCGCTCTGGTACTGGAGAAGATACCTGCAGCGCTGGCCGAGAAGGTGGCACAGAGCATCTCGATACCTGTGATAGGCATCGGCGCGGGCGGCGGATGCGACGGCCAGGTGCTGGTGCTTCAGGATATGCTGGGCATCAACAAGGGCTTCTCGCCCAAGTTCCTGCGCCGCTATGCCGACCTGGCCACGGTGATCAACGGGGCGGTGTCGAATTATATCGGCGACGTGAAGAGCGGCGACTTCCCCAACGAGAACGAACAATACTGATTCGAGATGCCGAAAGCCGCTAACCACGGCTTTCGGCATCTCGATGGTTATGGGGTTAGAGGGTTATGAGGTTATAGGATTATTTTAGTTCGGCCCGGATTGGCCGTAATGAACGTTTTATTAGCATTTTTGGCGTAGGGGTGGATGCAATTCGCGAAATTTGGCTACCTTTGCAACCAAATCGACATTACATAACACACATGAGGCGGATAGCAGTTCTATTAGGCATAATCATGGCGGCTCTACTGTGCCCGGCGGATGTCGGGGCGCAGATATTGTCGTCGAACGAGAACAGGTTCAACCCCGACAGCATCCGCCGCGACTTCAAGAATCAGCCATATTTCGGACTGTATAAGGACAACTACTTCATATTCGGGCCGCCACTTGGACCCAAGGCCAACAAACACAATACCAATATCAAATTTCAGATCTCGGTGGCTCAGCGCCTTACCAACGCCACGCTGCCGTGGGGTACTTACCTGTATCTGTTCTACTCGCAGAAGTGTTTCTGGAACGTGCTCGAGAATTCGATGCCGATGACCGACCTCAACTTCAACCCGGGCATCGGCCTCACCAAGCCGCTATTTGTGAAAAACCGCTATGTGGGCAAGGTGAGCCTCATCGTGGAGCATGAGAGCAACGGCCGCGACAGTATATGGTCGCGCTCGTGGAACAAGGTATCGCTGGCGGCCAACATCATCATCGACCCCAACCTGAGTGTGGCGGGCAAGGTATGGATACCGATAGTGGACGGGGAGAACAACCGCGACATCCTGCGCTACAGCGGCATCTATCAGATGTCGGTGCAGGCGATGAGCAACAACCGCAAGTTTTCGGGTGCCCTCACGCTGGTGAAGCGCAAAGGCTGGAACCTGAATTACAATACTATCCTCGAGCTGGCCTACCGCTTCTCGAAGCAGTCGAACCAGTTTTTTTTCCTGCAGTATTACAACGGCTACGGAGAGGGGCTGCTCGACTACAAGGTGTGGAAATCGCAGGTGCGCGTGGGCATCGTGATCAAGCCGCAGCTGTTCTCGGATTTCTGAAGGCAGTTATCACGCTCAATATGCCCTCTGACCGCAAAGGCCGCGTAGCGATCGGGCGAGCATAGGCAGGGGGCGTGATCGGATACATATCACAAGGCGCCTCTCCGAGGCTTATCTTATTAGTTATCGGCATACCTCAGGTTCCGCAAGCTACACCTGGGGTTTTCTCATTATTGCGGGGTCTCCGGCCTCGCGCCACCTTTCATTAACATTTTATTATGATTTCTTAACGCAAATTAACGGATGGGGGGGGTAATTTGTGAAAAAATCTTTACCTTTGCAGAGTCGCTGCCACATACGTGGCACCATGCTATGGTGAAACTTGAATTGTGCGAAATATCAACTATTAACGTCGTATCAATCAATTTATTGATGCGGCGACTTGACGCTTCGGCGATTTCCTGACACCCCATATCCCAAACACTTCTGCTAAATAACTATCTTACTAAATAAACCAAACATTCTTACTTATGAAAAAAACTTTACTTCTTTTGACAGTATTGTTGGCTTCGTTTGCTTCGGCTATCGCTGCAACCGTGGGCGACACATACGAAAAGGTGATGAACACAGCCGACATCAGTGTAGGCGATGAGTACATCTTGTGCTATGAAACTTATGCAATGGGTGCACTTAACGGGACGAAGTATTATAACTGTATTGCAAACGGCATTACACTTAATGGAAATGTTGCAACAGTCGCTAATGCTAACGTCAATACATTTACCATCATTGACGGTTCAAACACTGGAACATATGCCTTTAAAATGAATAATGGCAAATACTTCCAGTGTACAAGTACAACTAATGGTAACGTAAGCGAAAACGCATCTCTTGTTGCTAATTGCAATCTTAGCATTACGATCAATAATGGGGTGGCGATTATTATTCCAACTGCAAATAGCAACAATAACAAAAACAAAATCCAATGTAATACCAACTCAGGTCAAGAGCGCTTTACAAACTATAAAACAGGCACACAAAAGAACTGCTCGCTGTATAAAAAAGTTGACGCAGGTGATACCAATGTAAAAGCCCCGGCTATCTCTTGTGCCGAGAATATGGTGACGATCACTGCGGAGGATGCTGATGCTATCTATTATACGACTGATGGAACTGAGCCCACAGTAAATTCGACTAAATATACGGAGTCGTTTGCAATCACTGCCACTACAACTGTAAAGGCTATCGCAGCCAAGGGTGAAGAGCTTAGCAAGGTAACGACGTATACTGCACAATATATTGCTACATACGATTCATTTGCCGCCCTCTTTGCAGAAGGTGATGGTACAA
>JAGANS010000097.1 GCA_017624155.1 Muribaculaceae bacterium
GACCATCAGCATGGCCTGGTGTCGGGCTTCGCGTTCGACTCGGGTATCAGTTTCCTGTTCTCGGCCACCGACAGCGGAAAGGTGGAGATGGCGTCGCTGTCGTTCGAGGGCCTGATGACTTTCAACGTGCAGCGTCCGGTGGATGACCGCCAGCACAACTGGGGCGACTATCTGCGCGGCGCCGTGTGGGCTCTGCAGCAGGATTTCCATCTTGAGCGTGGCGTGCGCGGCATCGTCAAGGGCTCGATGCCTATCGGGGGGCTGTCGTCGTCGGCAGCGCTGTTGTGCGGCTTCGTCATGGCGCTCGACCGTTCCAACGCTCTGGGGCTGTCGCGGCAGCAGATCATCCACTATGCCTCAGTGGCGGAGCGGCAGTATGTGGGACTCAACAACGGTATTCTCGACCAGGCCTGTGTGGTGCTGTGCGAGGCCGACAAGTTGCTGTGGCTCGATACCGAAACAGGTGAACACCGGCTGATTCCTTTCGGCGGCGCAGACCCGCGCCCGCTGCCTTTCAGGCTCGGCGTGTTCTTCTCGGGCGTGACGCGAAAGCTTACCGGCACCGACTACAACCTGCGTGTGTCGGAGTGCAAGACGGCCGCATGGATCATGCAGGCCTACGAGGGCGAGCATCTCCGTGAACTGGCCGACACCCGTCTGCGCGATGTGGCGCCCGGACTGCTCGAACGATATGCCGACCGTATGCCGGAGCGATTTGCCCGCCGTGCCCGGCACTTCTACACCGAGTGCGACCGTGTGACCCGCGGGGTGCAGGCATGGGAGGCGGGCGACATCGAGGCTTTCGGCCGGCTGGTGTTCGAGAGTTGCGAAAGTTCGATGAACAATTACGAGTGTGGCTCGCCCGAGCTGATAGCCCTCTACCGCATAATGCGCGACACCGCAGGCGTGTACGGCGGCCGCTTCAGCGGCGCGGGCTTCAAGGGTGCCTGCATCGCACTCGTAGACCCTGACAGGCTCGACAGCGTGCGCGAGGAGATCACCCGCCGCTATCTTGCCGAATATCCACAGTATCGCGATTCGTTTGAAATTTTCTTCTGCAACCCGCACGGCGGGGTGGATTTCGTATGAAAAACATTGTCATAGCCGCCGGATACGCCACGCGCCTCTATCCGCTCACCGAGAATTTCCCAAAGCCGCTGCTCCGCGTGGGCGGCAGTACTATCCTCGACCGCATGATGGCCGACATCGACCGCATCCCGGCCATTGACGGCCACATCGTCGTCACCAACCACAAGTTCGCCCCGATCTTCCACGAATGGGCGTCCAAGACTCCTTATTCCAAACCGATAAGCATCATCGACGACGGCACCACCGACAACGATCATCGGCTGGGGGCCGTGCGCGACCTGCTGCTGGCCATCGACAACTGCGGCGTTGATGATGACATCATGGTAGTTGCCGCCGACAATATCCTCGACTTCTCCTTCGCCGGATTTGTCGACTTTTTCCACGCCAAGGGCACATCGGTGATAATGCGCCACCACGAGCCCGAGCTTCGGCGCCTGCAGCGCACCGGCGTAATAGCCATCGATGCCGACGAGAAGGTGCTCGAGATGCAGGAGAAACCCGAGCGTCCCGTGTCGCACTGGGCCGTACCGCCTTTCTACATCTATTCGCGTGCCGACCTGCCCGCGATACGCGCATGCCTCGACCATGGCTGCGGCACCGACGCCCCGGGCAACCTCGCCCGCTACATGGCCGGCGTCACCGACCTCCACGCATGGGAGATGCCCGGACACCGGTTTGACATCGGATCCATGGACTCTTACCGCGAGGCGCAGCAGATTTTCAGTTAAACACACTATAATCCCAGTTATGAAGATATTGCTTACCGGCGCTGCCGGATTCATCGGCAGTGCCGTGTGCCGCCGCCTTATCGACCGCGGCGACACCGTCGTCGGCCTCGACAACATCAACGATTATTATGACCCGGAGCTCAAGTACGGCCGCCTCGCCGCACTCGGAATCGCCCGCGACGATGTCGACTGGTACCGCTTCGCCGTCAGCTCCACCGACCCGCGGTTCTCGTTCATCCGCATGAATCTCGAGGACGCGCAGGCAATGCGCATGCTCTTTGCC
>JAGANS010000013.1 GCA_017624155.1 Muribaculaceae bacterium
GCATATAATGACGACACTCCAGATGGATGCGTTTGACAACCTCGGCTGGATGCCGACGCAGACAATCGCCGTGGCAACCCGACTGTATGAACGCGGCATAATCACATCGCCGTACACCGATAATCCCCAACGTGGCATAATACCGTTGCAGCCCCTGCCACGCCGCGCATCGGGAAATGAACGCGCCCTGTATGATATGATAGCGCATCGCATGGAAGCCACTACCATACAACCCGCAACACGCCAGTACGCAACATACAAGGTCGAGATTGCCGGCATGACGTTCTCCCGTAAATGGGAGATAACCGAACCGCAACCGGAATACGCCGGAACAACGGAACAGGAGTGTGTAATCGAGGCAAAGGCAGTCGTTCCGTACACTCACGGCAGGTTGTATCCTCTTGGCTTCTCGACCTTCCTCTATAATCTCAGAAGACTGGCTAATGTCAACCCCTGTATTCACGCCGGTATGCCGTACAACCGTTACGACCACGAGTGGGGAACGGTGATAGAGGGGCTGGAGCAAAAAGGCTTCATCGCCATAGACGGGGACGGAAATATACATCTGACCTCGGAAGGCAAACGCCTCACAATCGACCTTGAACCATACGACCTGATGTTTGAATTGGGCGGCGCCCGCTTCAATCCCGGAGCAATCCTTCTCGGCCATACCACAGGGCGCAAGCTCATATCCGCTTTTGAGCAGTGGATAACTGAAACAGTCGGCGACATACTCAAATATGTGCCGAAAGAGGACAATCAGGCCGCAGCCGTCCAAGAATCAGACACTTTTCCGGCTCAACCCGAAAAATAGTCGCTGATCCATAGCGTAAAATCCGGGATTTTTCGCTAACTTTGCCACTGAATCGCAGTCATAAATTTTATTTTTGATTGTGGATTTAGTGGTGGGCAGCGGGAGGGATACCCGCTGCCTTTTTCTACTCTTATCCCAAACCACCACTTAATCCACAAACATTATGGAAATCCTACTCATTGAGAAAGGTACGTTTGACACCATAATCCAAGAGCATGAGATGCTTTGCGATATGGTAGTCACTCTGGCCTCCCATATCCGGCGTAAATCACCATCTGAAATTTTGTCTGTCGCCGAAACCTGCGAGTTTCTGAACATATCTCCAACCACCCTGTATAATCTCCGAATCAATGGCAAGATAGGATTTGTCAGAGATGAAAACAACTCAATCAGTTATCCTCTGAAAGAAGTCATGGCTTATCTGGAGCGTTGCGGTGTCCCTGTAAAACAAATCGCCAATGGCTGACGAGATTATCAATAAAAATCATCCGCGCATAGTCGCGGCGAGAGAGAAATCCAAACAGGCATTTGATTCTCTTACGGCACTCAGGGAAAGCCATCACATCATAATCGACGGAATCAGTTTTCTTAATGACAAAGAAGTCGCGTCACTACTGAGAGTTACCCGACGCACAGTTCAGAACTATCGGGATTCGGGCATCATACCTTATTACATGATAGGTGGTAAATGCCTGTATGCGGAAACTGATGTCAGAAGATTGATTGACAGCAACTATCATCCACGTTACGACAGTAATATCTCTGAATAATTAAAGGCGACAGCCGGGAATAAGACCCGATTGTCGCCTTTTTTGTATCAGTGGAAATCAACTGTATTTTCTCGGACGGCCACGTTTAGGTTGGGGTTCCGGGGTGAATGTCACCGGTGGTTCGGGAAGCGGTTTGATATCCACCGGTATCGTGTCGAATTTTTCTCTCATTCGCACCATATCTTCCGAAATGGTCTTGTCAAGCAGCCTTGCGTAGATTTGCGTGGTGGCAATGTCGGAATGACCGAGCATTTTCTGGATTGTTTCCAAAGGAACATGATTGTTCAACGACATAGTGGCGAATGTATGTCTCGCGATGTGCGTGGTAAGATGTTTCTTAACGCCGGCTTTCGCCGCCACCTCATCAAGATAGGAGTTCATGCGCTGGTTGGAGATAACGGGTATCACCACATTCTTTGCCACGGCCTTTGGATGGTTATGATATTTTGCCGCAATCTTCCTCGGAATGTCGAGAAGTGGGATAGTGCTGACCTCGCCCGTTTTCTGACGGCTCTTTCGTATCCACATCTCACCCTCGTTATCGGTGACTATCTGATCACGGGTGAGGGTTGAAATGTCGATAAAGCAAGACCGCAGAAGCAGCAGAACACGAATGTGTCACGCACAAGGTCGAGGCGGGGGAATTCCGTCAGGTCGAGGTCCATAATCCTTTGCAGCTCATCCTCGTTGAGATGTTCGCGTTCCGACTTGGTGCGCACATAGCGTTTGCCGATGAACGGGTCGTCTTCAATCCACTTGTTTGCCAGACCTACACGCACTACGTTCTTGAGATAACGTATATATTTCACGGCAGCGTTGTTGGCGCACTGCTTTTTGATACGGAGAAAATGCTCGAAGTCATCCACCATGCCGGATGTGAGTTTTTTCATCGGAATATCCTCGGAGCCTTGATTGAGCAGAAGAAACTCACCGAGATATTTCTCGCAACGCTCCCAGCGAAGCACAGTCGCCTCAACGATGTCACCGCGCTCAAACTTGTCGCGCTTTTTTTTGTTGACGGTGCGGAAGGCCTCGCACAGCATCATCGGCTTTTCCATTTTGCCGAGGAAAGCGCGTTTGAGCGTGTCAGGGGTTATCATCTCGTCACGAAGCACGAGCTGACCGTGTATCTCGAATAACTTTGTGCGGATAGTGTCGAGATAGCGGTTTAGTTCAAGATCCTTTCTTGTCTTGCCCTTAGCCTGCCCCTTGGCAGAGTTCCAGTTGTCGGGTGCGATATAGCGGTTGGTGTATATCTCCGCACGCTGCCCGTTCATCGTGATACGGAGGAGAATCGGAATTTCGCCCTCTTTGTTGGGACGGCTTTTCCTTGCCATGAAATTCAAGGAAAAGTAGGATTCGTTGGATAATTTCATTTGTCTTGTGGATTTGTGGTAACTTAAATATACGAAAAAGTTACCGGTTTTACAATCTGCAACTACCCGAAGACAATGAAATATCTGGAGTGACGAGGTGGCAAAACATGGTGTTTTCGCCGAATTTCCCAATTTGCCACCTCGATTTGCCCCCTTTTTTAACAGTCGATATTTCACATCAAAGTAAAATATTGAATATGTTAAAATTTCAAAACGTCATGAAATCCGCTCTGAAATCAGGTACGAATCCCACTTAGCGGACCCCATTTGGACCCCACTGCGAGGTGGCAACCTTCTGAGGAATGGTATTGGCGCAATCTATTGAAATATAATGAAATATATCTATAAAAGGTGGCAGTTGCCGATGCTAAAAAGATTGCCACCTTCATGCACGCCGGATATTCCAATATTTTGCGTCGAACAGAGGGCGGGCATAAAACAAAAACCTCTGAAAATCGTTGATTTTCAGAGGTTTTATGCGATTTGATAAATCTTTTAGTGATCCGTCTGGGGCTCGAACCCAGGACCCCAACATTAAAAGTGTTGTGCTCTACCAGCTGAGCTAACGAATCATTTTGTTTTGCACTGTTTTTAGGGTCTCTTCCTTAAAAGCAGTGCAAAGGTACGGGTTATTTTTGAATTATACAAATTTTTTGCAATTTTTTACTGTTTTTCTTGATTTGTATCCCAATCAAAGGGGAAGCGTTCGATGTCTTCTTCTATGAGATTTGTTCCTTGCTGCACTTCGATGAAGGTTAACGATGTGGTGGCGCGGAGTGCATGGAGGCTGCCTTTGGCGATGAATATTACTTCGCCGCGGGCAACTTTGCGACGTTTACCGTCAAGGACAATCTCACCCTCTCCGTTGATGAACGTCCACACTTCATCGCGGCAGCTGTGTCGCTGATAGCTGATTGACTTACCAGGGTCGAGCGTAAGCTGCTTGGTAAGGGCGCAGTATCCGTCGGGAAATTCTTCGGAATCGATAACCTTATATTTGCCCCAGCGGCGTTCTTCGTACATAGGTCTTTTGCCGAGGCCGTCCACATAGCGTTTGAGGTTTTCGCACAGTCGGCGTTCCGACACGAGGATGCCGTCGGGCGAGGCGGCAACCACAAGGTCGTGGGTGCCGATGCATACAAGGGGTAATCCGAGTTCGTTTATAATATATGTGCTGTCTCCCGGGCAACCGTGGACGTTGCCGTAAGTGTGTTCGGCGAGTTCGTCGGTGAGGGTGTTCCATGTGCCGAGGTCTTTCCAGCGGCCGTGGTAAGCGGTGACGGCGACTGAGGCTGCTTTTTCAACGACTTCGTAGTCGAAGCTTATTGCCGGGAGTTTGTGGTACTCGGTGCGAATGTTTTCAAAGTCAGCTCCCGGCATTATCCGGGCGGCGATGTCGAGCACATAGCCCAAACGGAAGGCAAACACACCGCCGTTCCACAGTGCTCCTCCTCCGATAAGCTCTTCGGCTGTCTTAACTGTCGGTTTTTCGACGAAACGGCTTGCAATGGAAACGCCTTTGGCTGGGGACGGTTTCCCGGGTACGATATATCCGTATTTTGAAGAGGGGTAGGTGGGATGGATACCCATCAGCACTATGTCGGCGACATTTGCAGTCACGGCTTCGCTCATACGCTTTATCGCTGTGAAATATCCGTCCTCGGTGTAAGTATCGCAAGGCATTACTACAATAGGCTCGTCGTACTGTACGCCTTTGGAAGCAAGATATGTGCAGGCGAGGAGTATGGCCGGAAATGTATCGCGACGGCAGGGTTCGGTGACAACCGAAAGCTCGGGGCCGAGCTGGCTCACTATCGAATCTTTTTGACTAATGCCTGTAGCCACAACGATGTCGTCGGTGATGCCGGCTGACTTTATCTGTCGGACAACGCGCTGAATCATGGATTCCTTTGTGCCGTCGGGGGCGGTAAGCAACCGCAGGAACTGTTTCGACCTGGCATCATTGGACAGAGGCCACAAGCGCTTGCCTGAGCCGCCTGAGAGCAGTATTATTTTCATCTTTCGGCGCGCATTGGGTTGTTCAGGAAATCTTCGTATGCGAGGCGGATGCCGTCGGCGAGTTCGGTCTTATAGGTCCAGCCGAGTCGTGTGGCTTTTGATACGTCGAGCAATTTGCGTGGCGTACCGTTGGGGCGTGTGGTGTCCCAAAGAATCTGGCCTTCGTATCCGATTATCGAAGCCACAAGAAGAGTAAGATCTTTGATGGACAGCTCCTTGCCGGTGCCGGCATTGACTGTCTCGTCGCCGGAATAGTTGTTCATCAGGAACACGCACAGGTCGGCGAGGTCGTCGACGTATAGAAATTCGCGCAGCGGGCTGCCGTCGCCCCAACATGTCACCGAGGGAGCTCCGTTAACTTTGGCTTCGTGGAACCGACGTATCAGAGCCGGCAGCACGTGGGAGTGCTCCGGGTGATAGTTGTCGTTTGGCCCGTAGAGGTTGGTCGGCATCACGGATATGAAGTCGGCGCCATACTGGCGGTTGAGATATGTGCAGTATCTGAGACCCGAGATCTTGGCAAGGGCGTAGGCCTCGTTAGTCTGTTCGAGAGAGGAGGTGAGCAGGCACGACTCGGGCATAGGTTGTGGCGCAAGGCGCGGATATATGCATGATGAACCCAGAAACTCGAGCTTGCGGCATCCATGCTTCCAGGCCGAGTGAATGACATTCATCTCGAGCATCATGTTCTCGTACATGAAGTCGGCAGGGGCTGAGTTGTTGGCGACGATACCGCCGACCTTTGCTGCTGCGAGGAATACGTATTCGGGACGTTCGGCGGCGAAGAAGTCGTCCACGGCCTGCTGACAGGTGAGGTCGAGCTCGCGGTGAGTGCGGGTGATGATATTATTATAGCCGCGCCGCTGCAATTCGCGTACGATAGCCGAACCTACCATCCCGCGGTGGCCGGCCACATATATTTTTGAGTCTTTGTCCATCATTTCACAATACCTTTCTCAAGAAATTCCGCCAGATTGGTGCGGACATGTTCGCCGGCGCGCTCGGCAGCAACCTTCGCCATATCTGAGTCGACCATGAGGTTGACGAGCTGCTCGAACGAGGTCTTGGCAGGATTCCAGCCGAGGCGCTCGCGTGCGCGGGTCGGATCACCGAGCAGATTCACCACATCGGTGGGACGATAGAAATCGGGGGACACTTCAATGACAACACGGCCTGTTGCAGTGTCTATGCCTTTCTCATTGCGGCCCTCGCCTTCGAAGCGCAGTTCGATGCCGGCGCGGCGGAAGGCCAGGATGCAGAATTCGCGTACGGAATGCTGCTCGCCGGTTGCGATTACGAAGTCCTCGGGCTTGGGCTGCTGCAAAATCAGCCACATGCACTCCACGTAGTCGCGGGCATAGCCCCAGTCGCGCAGCGATGACAGGTTGCCGAGATACAGTTTATCCTGCTTGCCTTGAGCGATTCGGGCGGCGGCGAGTGTGATCTTACGGGTCACAAATGTTTCGCCACGACGCTCGGATTCGTGGTTGAACAGTATTCCGGAGCAGGCAAACATGCCGTATGCCTCGCGGTATTCTTTTACGATCCAGAATCCATAGAGCTTGGCCACGGCGTAGGGTGAATATGGGTGGAAGGGTGTGTCTTCATTCTGCGGCACCTCCTCGACTTTGCCATATAGCTCGGAGGTCGAGGCCTGATAGAAACGGCAGCTGTCGGTAAGTCCGCATTGACGGATACCTTCGAGTAAACGTAACACGCCGATTGCATCCACATCGGCTGTGTATTCGGGCGAGTCGAAGCTCACCTGCACATGGCTTTGTGCTGCAAGGTTATAAATTTCGTCGGGACGTACTTTGTTGAGCACCTGAATGATCGACATAGAGTCGCCCATGTCGGCATAGTGCAGATGGAAATGCGGGTGGCCTTCAAGATGTGCGATACGCTCCCTGTAATCCACCGACGAGCGGCGTATAGTGCCATGCACATCATATCCTTTGTCGAGCAGGAACTCAGCCAGATAAGATCCGTCCTGACCGGTGATGCCCGTTATTAATGCAGTTTTCATTGTGTGTCGTTGCTTTTTTGCAAAGGTACGAATTATATTTGAATGTCGATTATAAATCAGATGTGCCGCGTATTAAATCTTCACAAAAAATGTTCACTAAAGCCAAGCCGCCATGCCGGTCGTACAGAAAAGGCCGGCATGGCGGTACATGCATGATACAGTTACAGACGTATCAGATTGTCTTGCCGAGATTATATGCTTCGGCCATATATTTTGAATCGTTTATGGCACCTTTGCGTCCCATGCCGATTGCCTTTACGCTGCCGCGTTCGACAGGGTCGGGAAGGCATACCACAAAGCCCCGAAAGGCAAAGATGGCAGTTTCAGCTGTCGATTCTTCGCGGTCGGCGCATGCTGTGATGTAGTAGAATTCCTTGCCTGCGAGACCGTTATTGCGGTAGCATCGATCCATGAGAGTCTTGAGCTGACCGTCGATATTCATATAATACACAGGACTTGAGAGGACAATTATATCTGCTTCAGCCATTTTTTTGACGAGCAATGGTGCCTGATCGCCTGATGTCATGACAGTATCGGGATTGATGCTATGCTCTTCGTGGAAAAAGTCGATTTTGTAGTCATCAAGAAATAGTTTTTCGACTTTGCCACCGGCTTCCTGCGCACCTTTTGCAAACTCATCGCAGAGCAGGTCGGTATTGCCGCCGCGGCGCGGACTTGCCGACAATATCAGGACTTTCTTGTCGGCCTTGTTTAAAGTCGAAGTTGCGGAGTAGGGGATATTGTAGACGGGAAGATTGTTGGGGTCGGAAGTGGCGGTGGATGCCGGCGTTTCAGTTTGAGAATGTTGACAGGATACAGCTGTCAGCGCCAGCCCGAGAATCAGGGCTACGGTCGTGATTGATTTCATTGTGATATGTTGATGTATGTCGTAATTATTATCCTACTTTCCGGCGGTATTCATTTGGCGTCATGCCGGTCACTTTTTTGAACACTCGCGTAAGGTGATGTGGATATTTGAAGCCGAGTTCATAGGCGATTTCGCTTACATTCAGCTCGTTTTCTGCGATGAGTTCTTTTGCACGGTCGATGACGTACAGCCGTATGTATTCCTGGGCCGTCTTGCCGAGTTCCTTCTTTATGAGGTCGCCGAAATAGTTGGGCGACAGGCAGGCTTCGCTGGCACACATCTGCACGGTAGGCAATCCGAATTCCCTGGCTTTGCCTGATTCAAACCATTGGTGCACCGTCTTTTCAAAGCGGCTCAGTATGCCACGGTTTGGTATTTCGCGGGTGATGAACTGCCGGTCGTAAAATCGTGTGCAATAGTTGAGCATCGTTTCGATAGTCGAGGCGATGATCTGTTTGGTGTGTTTGTCGATGGCATGTTCGAGCTCCGCGCTGATTTCATGGAAGCAATTCAGAATGATCTGCTTTTCGCGCTCCGACATGTGGAGGGCTTCATTCGAGTCGTAAGAGAAGAAGTTATAATCCTTCATCCGTCGGGCGAGTGAAGTGCCATAGAGGAGGTCGGGGTGAAACATCAGCACATAGCCTCGCGGGGACGGGGTTGAGCCTCCGTCATTGATGCCGGCGATCTGGCCTGGCGCTATGAACAGCATAGTCCCCTCCTGATAGTCATACTTGCTGCGGCCATACTGTATCGTGCCGCATTCGAGGTCCTTATAATATATGCAATAGAAGCCGAACTCCTTGCGGCAATGCTTTATATCCTTCAGCGTCGACAGGTCGGTCACTGATACGAGAGGATGAAGGGTCTTGATACCGAGGATTCGGTTGTATTTTTCTATTGTATCGAGCTTTATGATTTCGTCGTGCATGGCAGATGTTTTTTACTCTGCAAATTTAACGCTTTTAAATATCATCCGCAATATGCCAACGGCTAATGCGTTAAGATTGGTTGACATGTCGGTAAAATGTGTACATTCGGCGTCCGCTCCATCTCGCTTCAAGGCGGTGGCATCATCAACGGCACCTTCCTTGCCGCCGGACTTGTCGACGAACTCAGTCTCGTGATATACCCCGGCATCGACGGACTCAGCGGGGTGCCGTCCATCTTTGAATACTTAGGGAAGCCCGGCATGAAACCTGCAGCCGGCCAAACTCTTGAACTCAAATCAGCCGAGCGGCTCGAAAAGGGCGTGGTATGGCTTCGCTACACATTCCATCACGGTGGCCGCTGACTGCACGTCAGAAGTCGCTTAGACGAGAAAATCCTGCCTTCGCATATCGGCGAGGGCAGGATTTTCTATGTTTAATCCGCGGATGATTATGATTCAGGGCAGTTTGTTGTACTCTTCATCGGTGACGGGATCGAGCCATTCGGTTGAGGCGTTCTCACCCGGAACCTCAAAGGCCAGATGGGCAAACCAGCTGTCGCGGGCAGCGCCGTGCCAGTGCTTGACGTTGGCCGGAATATGGATCACCGTGCCCGGCAGGATCTCTACGGGAGCCTTGCCCTCCTCCTGATACCAGCCGCGGCCTGCGACGCCTACCAGCATCTGACCGCCGCCCTTGGCGGCCTTATGGATGTGCCAGTTGTTGCGGCAGGCAGGCTCGAATGTAACGTTGGCAAAGGGTATCTGCGAATCGCTCACGCGGGCAAGATAGCTCTTGCCGGTGAAATATCGGGCATAGGCAGTGTTGGGTTCGCCCACGGGGAATATCATCTCGCGGGCAAACTGCTCAAGGGGTGTTGTGGCAGCCTGTGCATCGTCGTTCCACACCTCTTTGGCGAGGCGGAAAGCCGCCCATGCCTTGGGCCAGCCGGCATAGAAGGCTATATGGGTTATGGCCTCGGCGATCTCTGTGCGGGTGATGCCGTTCTTTTTGGCCGACTGCATGTGATGGAGCAGCGACGAGTCGGTGATGCCTTGCGATATGAGGCTTGTGACTGTGATTAGTGAACGGTCGCGCAGTGAGAGCAAGTCGTTGCGGCTCCACACTTCGCCGAAGAGGATGTCGTCGTTGAGATGTGCAAATTCGGGTGCAAAGTCGCCGAGAGCGTCGCGGCCTGCCGTCTGTACGATTTTCTGTTGTGCCATAGCATTGAATGTCATTAAGCCCGAAAGGGCGATTGTGAGCATTATTTTTTTCATGATTTGATAGAGAGGAAATTTTACAATGCAAAGTTAGCAAATGATATATTCACCGACACTATCATTATCATTGTATATGTAACCAATTTTACTGATAATAAGCTTGTGCCATTATCTAATGAGACATGCAGTGGCCTCAGCGACGTCCGGTACAATGTGGTCAGTGGTCAGGCATTACGATACGACATGAACTGGGCTGCGGCCTACGATCGACGTATACGGCGTCTTTGAGGAAGGCACTGAGGTGACGGAGCTTTATACAGGGCGCAAGGCCACGGTGATAGACGGTAGCATCAGCCTGCCGGGCTATGAGCACAATGTGGCGATTCTTGGAATGCCGGGGCGCTAAAGGATCACAATCTCGTCGGTAAACATGAATTGGCGCCGGCCTTGTGTGGCGCGGAAGCGTATGTAGCGGGCCGGCTCGGGATCGCCGTGCCAGCCGAGTTCGGTGAAGCATGCGTCGGCTTCGGCCTCGGAGCCCTCGGGCTCGTCATGGCCGAGCAGACGATAGTGTTTGCCGTCGGTCGAAGCCCATATGTCGACCGACGCCGGCAGGAATATCAGTGGAGTACGCATCTGCATGAAGTTGGCCATTACGTGGCTCACTTCAGTGACGCTACCCAGATCGATCGTCACATCGAGGCTATTGGGGCAGAATCCCTGCCAGCGGCCGTCGGTATAAGTTTTGCCGCCGCGCAGGCCGTCGGTAAGGGCGCTGTCGCCACCGGCCATGTACACTTTGCGGTCGCGGTAATAGCCGCAGCTGTCGGCATAGACTACGGAACAGCCGATGGCCTTGTGATAGTCGGCGCGGATACGTGTGCATGGGCCGGGCAGGCTGTCGGGCTGGAAAATACGGGCAGTGACGGTGGCCGAGCCTTCAATGGACACGGGGCCGGTATAAAGCGGCGACGAGGCCGTAGGCTCCGAGCCGTCGGTGGTATAGCGGATGTCGGCGGGGTGGCGCTCTGTGGCCATGCTGACGAGGATGCACCGCCGGGCGTAGTCGACATCCTGGGTGAAGGCCACGCGGGGCGAGAGCGTGAAGGCGTTGTAGCCAATGCTGCGAATGTGGCGGATCTCATCGTTGATGCGGCGCCTGAACGAAGTCTCGTCTTTGCGCGCCGGCTGGGACCAGCCAACCTCGGCCAGGGCGATGATACGTGGATACAGCATATACTCGCTGTGTTCAGGAGTGGGGATGTATTCAGCCCAGTTGTTGCCTTGTACGCCTATGATGTGACGGGCGACATCGGTGCCGAGCGAGTCGGGTGCCGGGTCGAAAGAGTAGGCCTTGAATAGCGTGACGGGCGATCCGAAGGCCTTGGGCTGGGTGGAAGGATCATCCTGCGGGTGGTCGAGATAGCAGAATTCCTCGGGTGTCATGATGGCGTCGTGGCCCATGCGGGCGGCGCGGATGCCCCCGTCGACGTTGCGCCACGACATCACGGTGGCATGGGGGGCCAGTCCGCCGTCGAGGATCTCGTCCCATCCGATGATATCGCGACCGTGGCTGTTGACATAAGCCTCGATGCGGCGTATCATGTAGCTTTGCAGGCCGGCTTCGTCACCAAGGCCCTCTTCGCGGATGCGCTGCTGGCACATAGGGCATTGACGCCAGTGGCGCCGCGAGGCCTCGTCTCCTCCGATATGGATGTAATGCGAGGGGAAGAGGCGCATCACCTCGTCGAGCACGTCCTTGAAGAAGTCGAAAGTCTCTTCACGGCCTATGCACACCTCCCCCTGCGTGTATGGCTTGCCGCTGCAAGCCAGCTCGGGATAGGCGGCGCATACCTCGGCCGAGTGACCGGGCATTTCGATTTCGGGAATCACGGTGATGTGGCGCAGTCGGGCATACTCAACAACGCGGCGCACATCATCGGCGGTGTAATAGCCGCCATAGGCGCCGGCCGAGTCGCGCGGGCAATAGCGGCGCCCGGCCTTTCGCCAGTCGCTGTAGAGACGCTGCGGGCGCCAGGCGGCCAGCTCGGTGAGCAGTGGGCGCGATGGAATCTCCAGCCGCCAGCCCTCGCTGTCGGTAAGGTGCCAGTGCAGGCGGTTGATCTTGTAGGCAGCCAGGAGGTCGAGCTGTTTCATGATATGATCGATGCCGAAGAAATGACGCGACACATCCATGTGTGCGCCTCGATATGGCAGGCGCGGAGCATCGGTGATATTGGCCGCGGGCAGCGAGTCACTGTCGCGGGCGAGCATGGCCAGCGACTGTAGGCCGTAGAAGGCGCCGGCGGCATCGGCGGCGGTGACTGTGACACCGGAGTCGCTCACTGTCAATAGATATGCTTCGGGGCCCATAGCGGCACAACTATCCACGTTGATTGTGAGCCACGGGCGCTCGCCATAGTTCGCCTGACGAAGTTTCAGGGGGTAGGAAGGCAGATATGCCTTCAGGTCGGTCAGGTCTGCGGCATTCATATTGGTACGATAGGCGGGCGCTTCGGGAATAGGCAGGCAGGGAGCGCCGATTTCGGCGCTGAGCGGGGCCGGGGTAATGTCGGTGGCACGTGCGCCCGGCATGGTAGCGGTGAGACAGAGTATCAGGGCGGCCAGTGCGGAGAAGTGTCTTATGAGGTTCATGGATAAATATTGTGGATAGTGATTGACAGGCAGGCGAGTCTGTGATGAACATAAGGCAAAGCTACGCAAAATAGTCCTTATAAAATAGTCTCATAGCCTTAAAAAAACATAAAAATGGTCGCACTCCGTCGTGTTTTTTTCGTAACTTTGCACCGCGGTTCATATAGAGCCGTATATAAATGTTTGCAACAGAGATTATATCGACATTGATCAGCCCTTTCGTGAGAAACTGGGGCTTTCTTGAGAACTGGAAGAGCACGGCTCCGCTGGCCTGATGCATCAGGGCTTCTCGTTACGAGCTGTATACTGAGCGAGTCGCCGACAGTAAATCATTATTACATTCTTTAAAACCTATTTCCTTATGAACAATCACCGATTGCTCGCAGGGCTGCTTGCCGTAGCCTTGTTGGGCGGCGGAGTGTGTATATGCGCGCAGTCACGTCGGGTAATGTCGATCGAAGACTTATTTGAAGCGGCCGAGAGCGGAAGCGCACGACTCCGTCAGTCACTCTCTGTCGAGGCCGAGGCAGGACAGGCTGTAAGTGTGGCCCGCAGTGGCCGACTTCCCGAGATCAATATCTCGCTGTCAGCAAGTTATATTGGCGACGGTTTCACAACCAAACGTAATTTCAAGGACTATCAGAAGGCACCGATTCCGCATCTCGGAACGGGTCTGTCGCTCAATATCAGTCAGCCGGTCTACACCGGGGGCACCATTACCGCAGGCATCGAGTTGGCCGATCTGCGTTCGACGGCGGCGCGATATGCCACCGAACTGCAGCGCGACAATATTCGCTTTCGGCTCACGGGCTATTATCTCGACCTGTACAAGTGTGCCAACCTGCGGAGGGTGGTGGAGCGGAATATCGTCCTTGCACGCAAGATGCTCGACGAGATGCGTGCCCGCTACGCCCAAGGTGTGGCGCTGCAGAACGATATCACCCGTTATGAACTGCTCGTGTCGAACCTTGAGTTGCAGCGTCTGAAGCTCGACAACACCATGGCGATTCTCAACAACGATCTGGTGACGACAGCCAGTTTGTCAGGAGACACCGAGATTGTGCCTGACAGTACCATCCTCGACCGTTCGCTCCCCTCGGCCGACGAGACATGGTGGCAGCAGACTGCAGTTGCTGACGCGCCGTCGCTCAAACTTGCCCGCTCCGGAGTGGAAATCAACCGCAAGGCCGAAGACATCATCAGGGCGGAACGCCTGCCTAAGATAGGTATCAAGGCCGGCTGGACGATGGACGGCCCTATACTGGTTGAGATTCCGCCAATCAACCGCAATCTCAGCTACTGGTATGTGGGTGTGGGAGTGAGCTACAACCTGTCGTCGCTCTACAAAACTAACAAGTCGCTGTCCCGTAGCCGTATCGCCACCCGCCATGCCGAAGACGAGTATCTGTCGGCCCTTGAGGACGTGAGAGTGGGCGTGCGGGCCGACTATGTGCGATATCTCGAGTCCTACGAGGAACTTAAGTCACGGCTCAAAGGTGTGGAACTCGCCGAGCGCAACTATAATGTCACCTCAACACGCTACTCGGCCGACATGGCGCTGATCACCGATATGCTCGATGCGGCCAACTCGCTGCTCGATGCCCAGCAGCAACTCGTCAATGCCCGCATCAACATTATTTATTGTTATTACAAACTATTATTCATTACCGGAAAGATATGAACCAACGCAGCAAGAAGATACTCTCATATATAATCTCATTAATAATCATAGTGGCCGCCCTTGCATGGGCAATCAGCCGGTTTGTGCATCCGAGCGACGTTGAGTTTACTGATAATGCGCAGGTACAGCAGCAGATTGTGCCCGTCAACAGCCGTGTACAAGGCTATATAAGTGAGATACGTTTCAATGAGTATGAGCCGGCGCATAAGGGTGACACACTCGTGGTGATTGACGACGCCGATATGCGCCTGCGTGTGGCACAGGCACGTGCGGATTATCAGAATGCCGTTGCGGGCCGCGAGGTCACCGGCTGCAGTGTCGGCGTGGCTTCGGCCAATGTGTCGGTCACCGAAGCCTCCGTGGCCGAGGCTAAAGCGCTGATGGACATGGCTGCCGCCGACCTCGACAGATACACCGGACTGCTGGCTCAGGATGCTGTGACCCGTCGTGAATACGATGCGGCCCGCACCGACTATGAGGCGAAGAAAGCGCGCTATGAGATGTTGGCTCGCCAGCGTTCGGCCACTTCATCGGTCGTGGCCGAGACACGTCAGCGCATCGCACAGAACGAAGCCGGCATTGAACTCGCCCGGGCACTGCTCGAAACCGCAGAGCTCAACCTGTCGTATTGTGTCATTACAGCTCCGTGCGACGGCTTTGCCTCACGCAAGGAAATACAGGTGGGACAACTCGTTCAGTCCGGGCAGACCCTGCTCGATGTCATCGACTCGGGCGATATGTGGGTCACCGCCAACTATAAGGAGACACAACTCCATCACATAGCTGTCGGCAATGATGTTGACATAACGGTCGATGCTGTCCCCGGCGTCATCTTCCATGGCCGTGTGGCCGCACTCTCCAGGGCAACGGGCGCTTCGCTGTCGCTCTTGCCGCAGGACAATTCCGCGGGCAACTTTGTTAAGGTGCGCCAGCGGGTTCTTCTGCTACGTATATATAGTAGTTGACAGTGTTATCCAGCTCAGCGGCATAGCCACAGTCTACACTGCGTTCTTCACTCAATGGGAATACATGCAATGGATCATGACCGGGCTGCTCGCACTGATGATGCTTATGGTGCTTGTGCTGGTGAGGCCGGTCCGCGGCCCCATGTACATACCGCTCCTCGGCATCGACTGGCTCGGTGCCGTGCTGTGGGCAGGATTTATGATGTGTTTTGCCTACGTGTGTGTCTATGGCGATTACCACGACTGGTGGGACTCAGCCGAGATTTGTGTCGCTACGACGCTGGGGCTGCTATTCGGCGGCATAAATCTGTGGCGGGCATCTTTCCTGAGTCATCCCTACATATCATTCCGCGCAATGGTCAACCGCAACGTACGCCGTGCCACCGCCATCTATCTTGTGTTCTTCACCCTTATGGCCACCGAGCATGTGTTCGAGCATTCTTATGCCGCCGCTGTTCTCGGTTTTGACGACATCAATCTCATCGACCTCAACTGGTATGTCTTTGCCGGTATAGTGGCAGGCTGCGCTTTCACATACTTCACTTTTGCCCGGCACCGCTGGCGCTACAAGACAATGACCGCTATCGGCTTTACCCTCGCAGCTGTCTATCTTGCGTGGTTTTATTTTACGATCGATTACGGAGTAGAGAAGGAAGCCCTGTTGCTGCCACTCTTTGTCCGCGGGGCCGCCTCGGTGATAATTTCCATCGTATTCCTCACGTCGATAGTGCAGAGTGGATTGCCATTTCAGGTATTTCCGCAGGCTCTCACCATAAATGGCTTCACCGGAGCCGTGATGGGAGCGACACTCGGCCCGGCTATTGTGGGTGAGATCTTCAGCCACACCGTGGCCCGCAATGCCGCTTGGCTCGGTGACGCTATCACCGGTCTAAGTCCCGAAGCCGTCCGGGCGCCATTAGGAACTCTCTGCGGAATGGTTCAGATCCATGCCATGGTCGTGTCGATGAAGGAAATCTACGGGTGGCTGCTCATTGTGGCGTTGCTGTCGTTGCTGATAATCTGTGTGAACTACAGCTCACTGCGCCCCGGCGCCATCTTTCCAAAATGGAAGACAGTCCGCCGCATCCTGCGCCATTTCGTCCGTACCGACAGCAGCAAAGCTTAGCACATAAGAAATAATAGTGAAAGCAGGCGATAAACTCCGGATGGAATTTATCGCCTGCCTTGTATATTAGGGGGGATTTATTCGGCAGCGGCCTCAGCCTCGGGATTGGCGAGCTTGCGGAACTCGTCGAGTGATACGGTCTTTTCGTCGACTGTAATGGCGGCGCGCATGGCGTCGAAGGTCTTCACCTCTTCCATTTCCTCGGCGATGCGACGACGGTAGTTGTTTTCGGCAAGGATGCGCTTGGCCATATCGGTAACAGTGTCTTCATCCATGTTATACATGCCATATTGCTGCATCTGTTGGCGGGCGATGAACTTGGCGCGGGCGAGCAGGTCGTCTTCGGTGACCTTGACTTCGAGTTTGCGGGCTACATCGCCTGAGATGATTTCCCACTTGATGCCGGGGAGCATAGCGTCGAAGTCCTTGTCGAGGTTCTCGGCGGTAAGATTCTTGTCCTGAAGCAGAATCCAACGCTTGAGCAGGGGCTCGTCGAGGGTCATGTCGCTGTAGGTCTTCATCAGGTAGTCGTGGGCGTCGCGGTTGAAGAGCTGGAAACTGTTGGGAGCGAGCGATGCCTCGATCATGGCACGGAGCTGTGTCTTATATTCGTCCTCGGTGTGCACCTTGTCCTTGCCGAATACATCGTCGTAGAAGTCCTGATTGTGCTCGGCGGGCTTGAGGACGATGATCTCAGAGATGGCGAATTCAAAGTCGGCTTCTACCTTCTCAGCGGCGTCCTTGTCGATATTGAGCATTGAGGCGAGCTCGGCTACCTGGCCGTCGGCTGCCTTGCGGGGATTGAAAACTACCTTGTCGTTGACGTGCTTGCCAAGGAACTTGTCGGCCTCCTCTTTATTCTTGAACAGGAAGGGGGCAACGATGCCCGATACCACCTGGATGGCGTCGGCATCAGTGCGCACTGTGCCGTCGGCGTTGAGTTCCATGATCGAACCCTTGACAACAGCCTTGGCGTCTACCTCGTCGCCGGGGACCTGGGCACCGAAGCGCTCGCACAGATTCTTGTCCTGCTCGGCCATCATCTCGTCGCTGACAGCGATCTTGTAGAAGGGTAGAGTGACGCTCTTGTCGAGCACGATATTCAGTTCGGGCCACAGAGCCACATCGTAGCTGAATGTGTAGTCGGGGGTCTTCATGTCGATCTCGGTGGAGCCGGTGGGGAGGGGTTGGCCGAGAATCTGGATTTTTTCTTTGTCGATATACTCGAAAACGGCGTGGAACACCTCGTCGTTGATTACTTCGCTCTTGACGTCGCGACCGAAGCGCTTGCGGAGCTCGGGCACGGCGATATGGCCTTTGCGGAATCCGGGAATTACGTGCTTCTTGCCTATTTCCTTGAGTTTGGCGGTAACCTTGTCGGCATAGTCGGCCTCGGTGATGCTGACTGTGATCTTGCCGCAGGCCTCGCCTGTTTTTTCAAACTTGATTTCCATTTCTATATATTGTCTTTATGGTTTTCGGGGATGTGTTTAGATTTTTTCGCGTGCAAAGTTACTAAAATTCGGCCAAATGAAAAAGTTATGCCGCAAGAATTTTCCCTATGGCCGGTGTTTGCCTTTTTTAACGTATATGTGCGTGATTTATTCACAGATGTCGTATTACCTTTGTGCTGTAATCTCTAACTCTCTAATCATAAAATGCCAAGAGAAATGAATCAGACAATCGTAATCACACCGAATGTAATCAATACCTTGCGCGCGCTGCCGGTAGATGAGCGTATGTCGGTGGCTTCGGCTCTCGCCGGCGAGATGCTCCTCGGTGCAGGCGTTTGCAATGACCTCAGTCCCGAGGAGGACATGATTTATCAGATACTCCGCTTCTATGTGAATCAGGCTTCGGCCCGTTATAACCGCCGCTGAGCCCACGCCTGCGCCGCGGCAGTACAAGTACCGGCAGCAGCAGGTATATGGCAGCGAGCGACATCACCAAACCGCCCATTGTACCTGCGGCCAGCGGGAACCAAAAGCCCTCCTGAGTGTCGCCGATCAGGAAAGGAATGAATCCGAGAACCGTCGACAGTACTGTGAGCAGCACGGCTGTGATCTTGGCCCGGAACGCCCTCAGATAGAGCGCCAGTCGCACCACGTATGGCGTCTGCGGGCTGTAGGCCCGACGCGCCATAAGAGAATTGTAGCCATTGATGATATAGATTGCCGCATTGACCGTGATGCCGCACAGCAGGATCATCGCCGCAAAGCCGCCCTGATCGAACTTGAGTTTGAATAGATAGAATGTGAGGAACACGCCGATAAACGATACGGGGATCACCATGATTATGGCCAGCGGCTGACGCAGCGAATTAAACAGTATGGCCGATATGAAGAATATTATCACCGCAATAAGCCCGAGCATCAAGTATTTGCCGCCCTCGTCGCGGTTGCCGTAGTAATTATATTCCATCATCCGGGCGCTGTATCCCATGGGCAGGGTGCGGTTGAAGCGCTCCAATGTGCGTTCAAGCACCTTTTTGCCTTGTGTGGCCGAGCCGATGTATTCATACTGCAGGCATAGCGTGTACTGCTGGTCATACTTGGCGATGTCGGGAGGTGCCTGTCGCTTCTGCATCGTCGCATAGTCGCTGATACGGACGGTGCGTCTCCCGGCATTGATGGGGCCGTTGATGAAGCTCCACACATCGCTGTTGCCCGCGGCCGGAGCTATTCGTATGTTTTCAGCACCCGCCGGGCCGGCGATGCGTCCCGCAATGCCACCATGTCCGCTCTCGCGGTTAAGGGCTGCGAATAGGTCTTCGACCGACAGACTGTCCCCGGCCAGCCGCGACTTGTCGATGTCGAGATAAAACTCGGTGTAGTCGTCCTTGAAAAATGAAAATTCCGAATTAATGATCACCTCGCGGATGCGGCGGTGGGTTTGCAGGGTGTCGCGGAGCACCTCGGCCCGGTTGTAGAGTTCGTCGTAGTTGTATCCCTGGAGCATTACACGATAACTGCCGGCGGTCTCGCGGACGTCATTGTTGAAGCCCTGGTCCTCGAGGCCGTATACGCTCCAGCTGCCTCCGCCAAGCGTCAGTGCCTTGGATATGATGTCGGCCTTAAGCTGATATGGATAGCCGTCATAACGATGCTTTGGCTTGAAATACACGACAATCGAGGCACGGCGGGGGCTATATACCGAACTTTGGAATTGCCGCACACCGTCGGCCCGGGCTATATATGCCTCCATGTCGCGGATAAGGCGGTTCATCTGTCCGAGTGTGGCCCCGTTGGGCAGCGTGGCATTGACATATAGCGTGGGCTCCTCGTGGCCGCGACCCCAGTAGCTGCCGTTGTACACCTTCTCGACAAACAGCCGCAACGTGCCTCCCAGGCATCGGTCGACCCACGGCTTCATGCTGTCGCGATAGAATGTTGAGCCGAGGGTGGCATTGTAGATACCAGACCCGGGTGTAGAATCGTCGAGCTTCTCGGGCAGCATGAACACCGGCATGCCGAAGGCGAGTATCATCACAGTGATGACTATTGCCCGGTGGCGCGTCACAAACAGGGTGATGCCACGGGTTACTGCCCGCGACAGTCTGCGCCGACGCATGGCAAAGCGCCCTGTGGAGTGCCGTCGGCGCGGACGGTACATACCTATACGTTCGGCCAGTGCCGGCACAAGGAAGAGAGCTACTGCAAGCGATACCCCCAGATTCACCATCACCACAATTACAAAGTCCTTGAGGCTTAGCATCGTCTGCTCGTCGAGGAAGAAAACCAGCGACAGCGCGCCGGCTGTGGTAAGCGTGGCGGCAAGTATAGGTGTGAACATCGACATAAGGGCATAAAACGATGGTGCTGCGGGCCTGTTGCGGCGTGTCAGGGCCTCGGTCATCACGATCAGATTGTCGATAATCAGATTCAGCGATATTGTGATGCCGGCCAGCGAATAGAGCTGAATCTCTACGTCGAGCAGATAATATGCCACCACTGCTATGGCGAGGTTGATGGCAAGGCTGATGGTGATGAGGCACAGATAGCGCCAGCTTAGAGTTATCAGTCCCACAAATACAAGCAAGATCAGTATCGTAAGTCCGGTGCGGAAGTATATTTTGTCGAGTTCGGTGGAAATCGACTCAGAGGCATCGTAGCTGAGGTTGAGCATATAGCCTCCCGGTACCGGTACCGATGCAAGGGTTTCCTTCACCTTGCGGCTGAGGTCGATCTGATTGGCCTCGTCGGTGGCTGTTATATTGAGATATATCGAGTTGAGGCCGTTGATGCGGAAATAACCTGTCGGGGCGGCTTCGGCATGGACGGCTGTGGCAATCTTGTCGAGGGTGATTATGTGGCCATCGCGATTACATACTACGATTTTACTGATGTCAAGGCTGCCGCTGTCATCAGTTCCTTTTATGGCCAGGCGCATCCATCCGTCGTGGCTCGAACCGGCGGTCTCGGCCATACCCAGGAATTCCGACCCAAGATGGGCCGTGATGGCCGAGCGCACATCCTGCGGAGATATGCCAAGAGCCGACATTTGCCGGGTGTCATACCGGATCTGCCACTCCATGGGTTGCGCTCCCGACAGGTCCACCGATGCCACACCGTCGATGCGGCTGAGAGCCGGCTTGATGTTTTCCTCGGCATACCGCATTATCTCGGCCGGTGCAAGGCCGGCATTGACGGTGTAGCTCATGAATGGCCGCGAGGCCTTGCTGTCGACACGTCGCATGCTGATAAACGGGTAGGAGGCTCCGTCAGGCATTGACGACCACGCCTGCCGCACGGCATTGGATGTCTCGAAGCGTGCTATCGCCATATCCGTTCCGCGCTCGAATTCGAGTGTCACGCTTCCGCTGCCATTGCTCGACTTCGACTGTATATGCTTTACACCCGATACTCGGGCCAGCAGTGACTCAAGGCGGCTCGTCACCTCCGACTCGATAGTCCGTGCCGAGGCGTCGGCCATGGAAAAACTCACCGTGATGCCGGGCAGCGTCTGCGACGGAGCCAGCTTCACCGGGAGCAGCGGCAACACCACACATCCCAGCAGCGACAGGGCTATAAATGTGACTATAACCGAGAACGACGATATGTAGCGCTGTCTGTTCACGTTAATGTTTCAAGCCTAATGCGTTGTCAAACGATACCGGTATCGGGATGTTCATCTCGAAGTCATATAGCGTGAGCTTGCGTATCTTGTAGTAGCTGAGCCAGTAGTTCTGCAATGAGGTGATATAGTTCTTACTGGCCTCCTGCTGGCGGCTGTGCGACAGAGTGAGGCTGTTGATGTCGGCCTTGCCGATTATGAATCGCTGACGTGTCTGCGCATAGGCCATGTCGGCAAGATCGAGGGCCACGACGGCGCTCGATACCAGCCGTTGCTGTGTATTGAAATCGCTCAGGGTCATAGTTACATCCTGTTCGATCGACAGTTCTTCCTGCCGTGCGGCGATCTCCGCTACATTGAGGGTGTTGCGGGCTATGTTGTACTTGCCACGCCGCACACCCCAGTCGACTATAGGTATCGATATAGACAGCGATACGAGGTCCTGACGCAGTGGATGCCTGTAAGCATCGGCAAACTTATTTGCTACCTGATTGAAGCCTATGCTTGCGTTCACGCTTGCGTTGAAGCGCGACTCGGCTTTCGTCTTACTGACGTCGCGCTGTGCTTCGAGTATCGATTGTTTGTGTCCCAGAAGGGTAGGGTTGTTGGCGCGGGCATATTCGAGAGCCATGTCCACCGGGATGTCTATGGCCCGCGGCTTGCCGGGCAGTGTCACTTCAATTTCAGAGTCGGTGTCGAGTCCGAGGTATGATGCCAGTTCAAACTGTGCGCGCTTGATACCTATGCGTGCGTTCTCCACGGCGTTCTCGGCATTAACCTTGTCGAGTTGTAGTGTGAGAAGGTCGGCCTGAGAGATGGATGCAATGCGGAAGCGGCGCTCTCCTATTACATACAGCGTATCGGCTGATGCAAGGTTTTCGGTCGCGAGATTATATTCCGACTGTGCGAGCGCAAGTGCGAAGAACCGTGTCACAACCTCCTCTGATACGCTTTCCATATTATATATGAATTCGCGCTTCACCTTCTCGTATTTGAGTGGTTCGATCTTGCGTTCCCAGCGGAAAGCGTTATAGCCGATAAGGTCCTGCCTATATCCCAGGCGCACGGGGATACTCGAGAACTGTGTGCCCTTGATGTCGCCGAAGTTGCGCAGATACTCGATGTCTGTCTCAAGATACACCGAGCCGCCCAGAAAGTCGACATTCTGAGTTGCGGTAAGGCCTGCTGAGGCACTGTACATCTGCTGGCCTCGGAATACATCGATATTCTCCTGCGAATCATATCGCTGGGTGATATAGCGGTAATATCGCGCCGGCGTGAGAGCGAGCGAAAGGCTGGGCAGTCGGTTTGCCCGGTAGTTGCGCCACTCCCAGTAGCCCGATGCATACAGATTCTGATATCGGAATACCGTAAGCGACGAATCGTTGGCGATGCGTATCGCATCGTCGAGGGTCAGCTTTACGGGCCTCGCTGCCTCTGATGTTATGGCGGCAATGATTATAAATAGCAGTATATTAAGCAGGCGTCGCAACATGTCGTTTGTGATAGATGAGATAATACAGCAATGGAATTACAAATATGCTGACAAGGGTACCGATCAGCATCGAGCCTATCATGGCTATTGCGAGCGGTCGCTGGAGCTCGGAGCCCATGTCGGATGTGAAGAGTACCGGCACCATCGCCATAATAGTGGTGATCGATGTCATCAATATAGGTTTCAGTCGGCGGTTACCGGCGGTGTGAATAGCCTTGAACAACGGCATGCCGTCCTTGCGCAACTCGTTTATAGAGTCGATTTTCAGTATCGAGTCGTTGACAACGATGCCGCATGTGACGATTATGCCGATGGCCGACATCAGGTTGAGTGTCTGGCCGCAGAGCCACAGGCTCAGTAGCGCGAACGCAATGTCGACGGGGATCTCGACAAGCACGATAAGCGGCTGTACGAAACTCTCGAACTGTGCGCACAGTATGAAATACATCATCAGCAACGATACAAGCAATATCACGGTGAGTTCGCGCATCATACGTTCATTGGAAAATATCGAGCCGGTGAAACTTACGTCGGCCTCGCTTTCTGATGCGGCGACATTGCTGACTGCCGCCATTATGTCCCGGGCTTGCCCTGCTTTTATGTTGAAGTCGACCGGTATGTATTCTCCTGACGCCGATGCCGTGATAGTCTTGAAATCACGACCGCGAGATGTGTGAACCAACGCTGACATAGGCACAGTCGCTGTATTTCCTTTACTGTCGGGTCGTGCATCGACAAGTGTTCCGGCCAGAACATCGGCAACGCTGCGGCTGTCTGCCCCGATATGGATTGGCACATAATCCTGATATGAGCGCAGTGTCGCGGCATGTGAGCCCTCAAAGGCTATTGCCAGTTGCCGGCGCACTTCACTCTCGTCGACATTATACAAGGCACACAGTTCATGGTCGACGGTTATATTGATCTGTTCGCGCAGCGGAATATCGAGCGAATTAATTCCGGTGGCTTTATCGACCTGTCTGTGAAGCGCAAGGACAATGTCGACAGCCGATGGTGCGCCGGGATTTTTCAAGGTAAAGCGGGCCTCAAGCGGATACTTGCCGGTGGTGAATACCTTCTCGAATACATTGGCCGGCGCGGCATATTCATAGGTAGCTCCGGGCCATGTATGCCGCAGTGTGGATGAGAGTATTTCCTTGAATGTGTCAAGGCTGTCGGGCGAGGGTATGCGGAAATATATTTCAGACTCGGCCGACGACATCTCGGCATCATCTCCGAGCATATAATCCTGAAGGCCGACATAGGCAGAATGCTCCGTTACAAGACTGTCGACCGACGACGAGAGACGACGTGTGCGTTGCAGATTCTCGTCGATATTGATATTCTCATTCCAGTCAATGTGTATCAATGTTTCCGAGCTGTCAATGTGTGGCATGCGTTCGGCGTCGAGCAGTCTGAAAAGCGGGAAGATAGCAGCCAAAGTCACAATTACAAATATTATGGTAGCGGTCTTGTGGGCGAATATGAAATCGATGCCGCGATCATACCAGCCGGTGTGAAATTCAAGCTTTCCGGATGGTTTTCCGGCCTTTTGTTTCGGTGTGTCAGTTCCTGCCTTACGGTAAAATAGATAGTACATCACAGGCAGCAGTGTGATACCCACAACATATGATGCTGCAAGCCCGGCAGTGATGGAAAATGCCTGATCAGCAAAAATAGCGCCTGCAATGCCGCTCATGAATACAAGCGGAACGAAGACCGCCACGGTAGTCAGCGACGAACTCAGCATCGGCGTGATCATCTCGTTGGTTCCGGCTACACAACTGTCGGCGAGCGGCATGCCGCGTTCGCGCATCTGTGTGATGTTTTCGGCCACAATCACCGAGTTATCGATCATCATGCCTACTGCCAGGATGAGTCCGGCCAGCGATATTATATTTATTGAGACTCTGAAGAGGAAGAACAGCAGGAATGTGATCACCACCGCGACAATGATAGTGATGCCGATTATAAAGGGCATACGCAGGCTGTGCATGAACAGTACGCACACAATAAACACGAGTATAAGGCCGAGAATGAGGTTTTGCTCAAGGTTGCTGATTGTGAAGTCGAGCAATTCGGTCTGGCTACGGCTCTTTGTGAATACGATGCCGGGATATTGCCCTGTGAAGTATTCTATTGCCTCGTCGACTGCATCCTCCATGTCATCCATGCTCGCAGCATCGGATTTCAACAGAGCCATTGCGACCGCGCGTTCATTGCCATAGGTGGTATAGCCCTCGGGGCTGCGCTCTACAAGTGTCACATCGCATATATCGCCAAGAGTGTGCATCATGCCGTTTTTCATCATCTTGATGGCACGTACATCGTCAGGCGTGCGGAGCTGGTTGGCGATGTGTATGTTGTACTCATAGTAGCCGTCGCGCACGGTCATGCTTCCAGGCTCGGCGTTATTGCGGTCGAGGGCGTTCTGAATATCGGATATTGTGATGCCTGCCGACATCATGCGTCTTATATCAGGCACAATGCGAAGTATTTTGCCGGGTATGCCGGTTACGTCGGCCATTGCTACCTGCGGCAACTGTTCAAGGCGTCGGCGCACTATGTTCTCAGCTACCTCACAGGTTTCGATGAAGTCTCCGCCGGGTGATGTCATATATAAATATAGGACAGGAATGTCGGTGGCACTTGCCTTGATGGCCTTCGGGCGTCTTGTATCGCGCGGCAGTGAGTTCATCGCAGCGTCGATCTTTTCGTTTACCTCAATAAATGCCAGGTCGGTGTCTACGCCATAATCCATATCGAGGCGGATTATAGCCGAGCCGTCGCGTGTCTCGCTCTGTATTTCGTCGAGACCCGATACCTGCATGAGCTGTCGCCGCAGTGGTGTCACCATTGTGCTCTCCAGTTCGCGGGCCGACATATTTTCACCGGCAAGCTGCACGGTGATATGCGGTATGGCTACATCTGGCAGCAGAGATACAGGCAATGTGGTGAATGTGACACAGCCGAGTATCACCAGGGCCAGAAAGGCCATGATTACAGCGATGGGGCGGTGAAGCAGAAATCGTACCATCAGTCTTCGGTTTCAACCGGACTCTCGTGCGCGAGATTTTCGTTGCCGCTCACAATTACCGTCTGGCCGGCATGCAAGCCTTCGGTTATCTCATAACTGTCGAGATTTTCGAGCCCGGTAGTGACATAATTCCACATGGCCATTCCATCTTCGTATGTGAATACGACCTGACGTCCCGACCGCAGCACAACTGCAGTCTTGGGTACAGACAGACGGTCGCTGATATCGCGCCTGATGCGTATGCGTGCATTCATACCGTCGACAAGGCCATGTGGCGATTCAAGCGAAGCCTTTACTGTAACGTGTCCGTTCTCGTCGATTATGGGGTTTATCTCACTGATGCGTCCGTGGGTGGTTTCCCCGCCCGAAAAAGGGGTCACATCAGCAGCATCGCCGACACTCACCAATGCAAGTTCGCTCTCGAGTATTGGAAATTCAATATCCATGGATCCGTTGTTGATGACGCGGCAGGCCGGCTCGTTGGTCGGAGCCATGGAGTGGCGTTGTAGTTTCACATTTGCCACTACGCCGGCAAACGGTGCTTTAATAGTGGCATTATCAATATCTTTGATAACCGCGCTGTATGCTGCCTCGGCTTGTTCAAGTCCGCTACGTACACGGGCAAGCCGTATCACATCGGCAGGTATATTGGCTGCTGACGGGTCATATCCTTGTCCGATAAGCACATCTTGCATTTCAAGTTTGGCCTGCTCGAGTGCGGCCGCCTGTTTCTGCTTTTCGGCATTCAGTTTGAAAAGGTCAAGCCTTGCCAGTGGTTGTCCTGCTGCGACCTGCTGCCCGTTATGAACCAGTACCTCGCTTACAATATCCGCGTTGCGGAAATACACATCGGCTACCTGACGTGCTCTGACCCTGCCGTTGCTTACTATGTCGTGACTGAATGGCGACGGCTGCAGTTCCATGATTTTGACGATCTGCGTAGTGTTTGCCGAATCATTAAAAACTGCGGGCCTGCTGTCTGCATCTCCGCTGTTATTGTCGGAACATGCACCGGCCATGCCAAGAATTACCAGCAAGGACACAGTAGCCATGATATCGGGACGTTTCATAATAATAGATTTTTTTTGCAAAGATATATAAAAATACCATAACAGCTAAATTATTCTTTGATATTTTTAATAATACTTTCATTATTTACGGTCGGATGGATTTATAATGGCACGAAGTTGTGATAAATCAGAAAATTTGCTTAAATAATGCATAAAGTTTGGCCATGAAATAAAAAATGCTTACCTTTGCGGTCGCAAACAATGCAAGACCAAACCAACATTTAATTAACAAAGTTAATGGCAACAAAAATCAGATTACAACGCCACGGTCGCAAGAACTACGCGTTTTATCCTATTGTTATCGCCGATAGCAGGGCACCACGAGATGGTAAGTACATTGAAAGGATAGGTTCCTACAACCCGAACACTAATCCTGCTACAATCACTCTTAACTTCGAACGGGCCTTGTATTGGGTGAACACCGGCGCACAGCCCACCGACACAGTGCGCACCATCCTCTCCAACGAGGGTGTACTCCTCATGAAACACCTCCAGGGCGGTGTCCGCAAGGGCGCTTTCGACGAGGCTGAGGCTGAACGCCGCTTCGCTGCCTGGAAAGCCAAGAAGCAGGCTCATGTTGACGCGCTCAAAGCCGACATGGCCGACAAGCGTCAGATCGCTGAAAAGCAGCGCCTCGAAGCTGAAGAAGCTGCAAACAAGGCTAAGGCTGAGGCCGTAGCCAAGAAGAAGGCAGAGATTGCCGCCGCTAAAGCCGAAGCCGAAGCAGCAGCCGCTCCCGCCGAAGAAGCTCCTGAAGCTCCCGCAGCCGAATAAGCTCCTGAACATCAAGCTCTGCGCTTGAAACCGCATCAAAGGGGGTGTGTTAGCTCGTCGCTGACGCATCCCCCTTGATTTTTACCAGAATAGTTACAAGACCATTTAACCGATTATTATCTTCCAGGATATGAAGAAGTTTCCAGAATATAACGGACTAAACCTTCCGGCAATCAACCGGGAGATGCTCGAGTTGTGGAACACCGAGCATCTCTTTGAAAAGAGCATGGACGTGCGCGAAGGCGCCCCTGCCTTTGTTTTCTTTGAGGGACCGCCCTCGGCCAACGGCATGCCGGGCATACACCATGTGATGGCACGCACCATCAAGGATATATTCTGCCGCTACAAGACCATGAAAGGGTTCCAGGTAAAGCGCAAGGCCGGTTGGGATACTCACGGGCTGCCCGTAGAGCTTGGCGTGGAAAAGAGTCTCGGTATTACAAAGGAAGATATCGGTAAGAAAATATCGGTCGACGACTATAATAATGCATGCCGCCGCGAGGTGATGAAATTCACACGCGAGTGGGAGACGCTGACCAACAACATGGGGTACTGGGTAGATCTTTCCGATCCATATATAACTTACGATAACCGTTATATCGAGTCGGTATGGTGGCTGCTCGCCCAGCTTTATAAAAAAGATTATCTCTACAAAGGCTACACAATACAGCCGTATTCACCTGCTGCCGGGACAGGTCTCAGCTCGCACGAACTCAACCAGCCCGGCTGTTACCGCGATGTCAAGGATACGACCTGTATCGCACAGTTTGAGATAACTGATCCTAAAGATGAAATGAAAGGGTGGGGTACTCCGGCATTCATTGCATGGACAACAACGCCATGGACTCTTCCATCCAATACCGCACTGTGCGTAGGCCCCAACATCGACTACTGCATCGTGCGCACGTACAATAAATACGATGGCAAGCCTGTCTCAGTTGTGGTTGCCGAGGCACTTATCGATTCTGTTTTCAATCCCAAAGCCAAAGATCTTAAGCTTGAGGATTACAAGCCCGGTGATAAACTTGTACCCTACGAAATAGTAGCGAAGTGCAAAGGTACCGATCTTGTAGGGCTGCATTACAAGCAGCTTATCCCCTGGATGAATCCCGGTGAAGGTGCATTCCGCGTTATCCCCGGCGATTATGTCACTACCGACGACGGTACCGGTATCGTTCATATTGCGGGTACTTTCGGTGCCGATGACCTCCGTGTGTCGCAGGCATCGGGTGTTCCGCCCATGGAGCTTGTTAACGCTGCCGGCAAGATCGTGCCTATGGTAGATCTGCGCGGCCGCTTCTACATGCTCGACGATCTTGATCCCGAGTTTGTCCGTACCCGCGTCAATATCGAGGCATATACCCCATGGCAGGGTAAATACGTGAAGAACGCCTACGACAGCACCAAGGCCGAGGGCGACATGACACTCGATGTCGAAATCTGCATCTGGCTTAAGGAAAACGGCAAACTCTTCAATTCGGAGAAGCATACCCATAGCTATCCTCACTGCTGGCGTACCGACAAGCCGGTGCTGTATTATCCTCTCGATTCATGGTTTATCCGCACCACAGCGGCCCGCGAGCGCCTGATGGAACTCAACAAGACTATCAAGTGGAAACCGGCAGCCACAGGTTCGGGGCGTTTCGGCAAGTGGCTCGAGAACCTTCAGGACTGGAACTTGTCTCGTTCTCGCTACTGGGGTACGCCGCTGCCTATCTGGCGCACCGAGGATGCCGCCGAGGAGATGATTATCGATTCGGTACAGACTCTTTGGAATGAAATTGAGAAATCGGTCGCCGCCGGCTTTATGAAATCCAATCCGCTTAAGGACAAAGGATTCGTACCGGGAGACTATTCCAAAGAAAACTACGCAAAAATTGACCTTCACCGCCCCTACGTCGATGATATTGTACTCGTATCACCGACAGGACGTCCCATGAAGCGTGAACTCGACCTTATTGATGTATGGTTCGATTCGGGTTCCATGCCATACGCTCAGATACATTATCCCTTCGAGAACAAGGAAGCCTTTGAGAAGGGCGAGGTTTACCCGGCTGACTTCATTGCCGAAGGTGTCGACCAGACACGTGGCTGGTTCTTCACGCTTCACGCAATCGCCGGCATGATATTCGACCGTGTATCCTACAAGGCCGTGGTATCCAACGGTCTTGTGCTCGACAAGGACGGCAACAAGATGTCGAAGCGCCTCGGCAATGCCGTAAATCCCTTCGAAGCCATAGAGACCTACGGCTCGGATCCTCTGCGCTGGTACATGATCGCCAACTCCTCGCCGTGGGACGACCTCAAGTATGATCCTGAAGGCGTTACCGAGGTAGGCCGTAAGCTCTTTGCCACTCTCTACAATACCTATTCATTCTTTGCCCAGTATGCCAATGTCGACGGCTTCACAGGCGAGGAGGAACAGGTTCCCATGGATCAGCGTCCCGAAATTGACCGCTGGATCCTGTCTCAGCTCAACTCGCTGATACTGACCGTCGATGAGTCGTTTGATGATTACGAGCCCACCAAGGCTGCCCGCGCCGTCAACGACTTTGTGATCTACAACCTGTCCAACTGGTATGTGCGCCTCAACCGCAAGCGTTTCTGGGGAGGCAAGATGGACACCGACAAGCTCGCGGCATATCAGACTCTTTACAGATGCTTGCTCACTGTCACCAAGCTGATAGCTCCGGCGGCACCGTTCTATGCCGACCGTCTGTACCGCGACCTTACCGCCGGCATGCCCGGTGCGCAGCCGTCGGTACATCTGGCTTTGTTCCCCGAAGCAAATAAGTCGGAGATCGACCATGCGCTCGAATATCGCATGGATATCGCCCAGCGACTTACATCGATGGTGCTTTCGCTGCGCCGCAAGGTCAATATCAAGGTGCGTCAGCCTCTCGCCGAGATTATGGTGCCGGTCGCTGACGATGAATTCCGCAAGGCTGTCGAGGCTATCTCTGATCTGCTTCTCGCCGAGACAAATGTGAAGCATCTCAAACTCGTGTCGAATGACGAGGGCGCACTGGTAAAGCGTGTTAAGCCCGACTTCAAGAAACTTGGCAAAAAGCTTGGCAAGCAGATGAAAGCTGCCGCTGCCGCAATTTCGGCACTGTCTCAGCCCGAGATTGCCTCGCTCGAACGCGATGGCTTCATCGATCTGCCGCTCGAAGGTGCTCCTGTACGTATCGACGTGGCTGATGTGGAAATCATTTCTGAAGATATTCCCGGATGGCTCGTTGCCAACGACGGCCCGCTTACCGTGGCTCTCGAGGTTACTATAACCGATGATTTGCGCCGCGAAGGCATTGCGCGCGATATCATCAACCGTATTCAGAATATCCGCAAAGACCGTGGATACGATATAACCGACCGCATTACCCTTGTGTTTGCACCCGACGCTACAGTCGAAGGTGTGCTCACCGACTATGCCGAGTATATATCGGCCCAGGTGCTTGCCACCGCTCTTACCGTGGCTACACTTGGCGATGATAGCGGCGTGGAAAATCTTGATATCGACGGCCTTAATGTCAAAGTTCTTATCTCCAAAAACTGATTTGTCATGGCAGAAAAGACAAGATACACCGATGAGGAGCTGGAAGAATTCCGCCAGTTGATTCTTGAAAAGCTCGAAAAAGCCGAGCGCGAATATGATAACCTGTGCAATTCCCTCCGTAACAACGAGGGGAATGGCACAGCCGATACTTCTCCTACATTCAAGGCGCTTGAGGAAGGTGCCGACACCCTTGGCAAGGAAGATGCCGCTCGTATGGCCGAACGCCAGCGCGTATTTATCAATCATCTCCGTGCAGCCCTGATACGTATTGAAAACAAGACTTACGGCATCTGTCGCGCTACCGGCAAGCTGATTCCAAAGGAACGTCTGCGTGCCGTGCCCCACGCCACACTGTCGATCGAGGGAAAAGAACAGAAGCGTTGATGAACCGTAAACCGTTACTGTCACCGGGAATGACAGCCACGCTTGTCGCGTTGGCTGTCATCCTCGTTGACCAGATTGTGAAGATATGGGTGAAAACCCATTTTTACCTCGGTGAAAGCGTGCAGGTGCTTCCGTTCTTTGAACTGCGCTTTGTGCAGAACAACGGCATGGCCTTCGGTATGGAAATTGGCAGCAAGCTGTTGCTGACTCTTTTTCGCATCGTGGTTGTGGCGGCTCTGATATGGTACATGGTGCGTTTGGCACGCAAGACCGATGTTTGCCGTGGCTATATTGTCACTCTTGCCTTGATTGCGGCCGGAGCAGGCGGCAATATTATCGACTGCGTGTTCTATGGCGAGATATTCAGCAATCCCTGGCCACCGCAAGTTGCCGAGTTTGTGCCGTGGGGCATGGGTTATTCGTCCTTGTTCCATGGCCTCGTTGTCGATATGCTCTACTTCCCTTTGTTCTCGTTCACATGGCCTGCGTGGATGCCGCTTGTCGGCGGTTCGGTATTTTCATTTTTCGATCCTGTGTTTAACATCGCTGATTCAGCGATTACAGTCGGTATTATTATACTGTTGCTTTTCTATACAAAGCATCTGCCGTTCGGAAACAAATGAGAAAGACTCCGGCATATATAGCTATTGGCATCGCCACGGCGCTTGTTGCATGCAACGGAGTGCCGGATTATGTAGTGCAGCCCGATGAGATGGCATCGCTTATGGCTGATGTGCGCATGGCCGATGCCATAGTGTCGATTCAGATCCGCGAGTATGCCGATGATACGGCCAAGCTTGCCCTGCGCCGTGCCGTCCTGCAGAAGCATGGTGTTACAGAGGAGCAGTTCGACACTTCCCTTGTTTGGTATGGTCATAACATCGGCAAGTATCAGGAGGTGACTCAGATGTCGATCGATATACTGGAACAGAGGCTTAAGGATGCCACTGCGCGTGCTGCCGGTGAAGCGGCACTGTCAGTGGCCGGCGACTCGGTCGATATATGGACCGGGCCACAGGTCTTCTCGGTCAACCGCCGTTCGCCGTCGCAATATGTGGCGTTTTCATTTGATTCGGACAGAAACTGGGAACCCGGCGATATTTATACCCTTAGGACGCGTGTCGTCAGCCCTCTCAGCAAAGTACGCTGGAACATGACGGCATACTACGATGACGGCGCGGTGGAAACCGCCACGTTCAATATGAATGTGACGGAGCCGCGCAAACAGGAGCTGATGCTCGTGACGGATTCAACACGTACGGCCGTGCGCATATCGGGATGGATTGAGATAAGTCCCGACGGTCACAGACCTGCAATAATTGACTCCCTGAGCCTTACCCGCAGGCGCACAAATGCTATACTTGCACGTAACAAACATAGCTCGCAGAGGCAGATTGAACCAAAAAACAATAAAAAAGAGGATGCGGATACCATTACCGAAAGCTAAGCGTTATCTTGCCCGTAAAGTCATATACGGCGGTAAGGAATACGGATTATCTACGGTAGAACTCAACGCCGGTCGTATAATATTGCAACCTTTTGAAAAAGAAACGCCGTCGACTGTCTATGTTGATGGCGTTATTATTGTTGAGGAAGAAGGCGAAAGCGGTTTTGTACTGCTTCAGGATGTCTGATGGATTCATGCGGATCGGGACGGAATCCATTTCTTGGACCACATGCGCCACAGGAAAATGGCTCCTCGGAAAGACAGCTCTATCGCCATCGCAATCCATACACCGCGGAGTCCCATGGCCGGTGCCATAATGGCGGCAAGCGGAATACGCACCGCCCATATAGATCCGAAATTCATGATGGCTGGAATCATCGTGTCGCCTACACCCACAAATGCACCGTAGGCTACAATCGAAGCCGCATATAGCGGTTCGGCCCAGGCTTCAATACGGAGCACCTCTACACCCAGTGAGCTTATACTCTCCACATCTGTCATTATTTCCATCATAACCGGAGCACCTACATACAGAATGGCACCCATCAAGGTCATTACAACTATTCCGAGTCCGACGGTGAGATGGCAGAATCGTAATACCAGGTCGCGCCGTCCGGCCCCGTAGCTTTGTCCGATAAGAGTGGTGGCAGCGTCTCCGATGCCGAAGCCCGGCATGTAGCATAGACTTTCGGCTGTCACGGCGAAGGCATTGGCCGCAATAGCTACAATGCCGAGCGGAGCGACAATTACGGTTATCATGATCTGTGCACCGCAAAATATTGCGTGTTCCAGAGTCATAGGCACTGAAATTTTGAAAGCGCGCCGCAGGATTTGGCGGGTAGGGCGGAAACTTCCGCGCTCGGCACCGCGCAACCGCACATCCTTTTGTCGGGCGAGTGTATACCACAGCATTATGCAGGCTATGATTGTCTCTGCTCCGGCTGTGCCGAGGGCTGCCCCAAGTACACCGAGGCCGGCTCCGGGCATCAGAATTTCGTGGCCGAATAACGACAAATCGCGGGTAGGAAATATGAGAAACCAGTTGAGCACAACATCGAGCAGACACATCGCAACATTGAGCAGACTCGGTACTTTCATATTACCCGAGGCACGCAATATGCCGCCGGCAAGATAATTCAGAGACAGCATCGGCAATGCGGCTACAAACACGGCAAAGTACACGGATGCGTCGTGGCAGATGTTTTCGTCGCCACCGAGCCAGCCGGGCAGGTATTGCGATATTGCGAGGCCGATCAATGCCATTATAAAGCCAACGGCCACAACCGACGTAATACCCTGGCGCACTACCTGTCGTGCCTCGACAGGCTTTTTTGCACCGAGACGGTGGGCTATTTGTACCGAAAAACCGGTTGTGACAGCCGAGCAAATACCCCAAAACAGCCACAGCGAACTGCTCATCAGGCCTACCGATGCCGCCCCGTCGGCGCCGAGGCGTCCTACCATCGATGCATCGATATACTGCATGACGATGCTCGACAGTTGAGCGAGGATGGCAGGTACGGCAAGCTGCGCAGTGAGCGATATCTGTCGCCGCAGCGGGATGGTTTCGCCGTTCTGAATTGGACTAAGATCAGCCATCTGTACCGTCCATAAGCTCATCCATGGCCTTGGGTACTACCATGATGTCGGATGGCGACAGAGGCCTGATGCCGTTGAATAATTTGAATTTAGGAAGATATAGCATGGAGCGGCGTACCAGAAACAGAGGTGTGGCTGTTCCCGATGTCTCCGGCCACATTTTGATCAGTTCGGTAGTCTGCCCGGCAAAAATCGCTTTCATGAAGGAACTTTGCGCAGTCACCATCTTGTTGATTGTGGAGTCGGCTTCCTCGGGATACATAATCAGTTCCACATTGCCGTTGATGTCGAGTTGCCGCAGTTCGCCGTTTACGAAGCTTGCCACCATTTCCTTGCCTGCAAGCTGATCGTAATAATCACCGTAGATACGTTGGCTTGTGAACCCATATTCGGGTAAGCGAGCACGGTCGATTGTCGAATCATTCATGTGCAGTTCGATAAGGTTGCCGAATATCTGGCGCTGCTCGCTCCATACCACAGGTTTGCGATACATGCGCAGGGTGGTGTCGGAGCGCGTGGCGCGCATCGAGTCGCATACCCCCTGCATATCGGAACGGAAGAACCTCACGCGCGGCCAAATATCAGCTACATTGGTGGTATCGATGCGGAATGAAGCAGGGATTTCGGGCGTACCGGCAACTGTGTCGGCAGGTACTGCAGGTATGTGTATCGAGTCAAGCACACGGTAGGCATTAAGCTGGCCTCCGTGAAGATACAATGTGTCGCCCTTGGAATATTCCTTGATGAGGAGGTGGCCTGTGGCATAGGCCGAATCCGTCGCCTGATTGAAGAAGCCGTAATCGGCGTTCAGGGCGGCCTGACGTGCCGAGTCGGTCATTACCATGTTGCCGAAGCACTCGCCGATGCCCGACACGCGGTCGTAATATATCGTATCGGCGATAAGATCGCGTCCCTCGGGTGAATGGACGAGTGAACGCATGTATAGTGCTGCTGTATCAAGGTCGGTATCGTACAGCCCGTCGGTTGTATATATCACACCGCGCTTATTGATAATTTCGCTTGGTGAATTAAGTTTCGCGATATGAGTGGCTGTGTTATAAAACAGCGAGTCGGAGTATATGACAAGTGTATCGCTCTTGCCAAGCGAGGTGAGGTTTACATCAATATAGAAGTTGGCGTCTTTGGTCGAAGGGATGTATTCACCTTCACGGCTCACAAGCCTGTTTTGTTGGTCATAAAGCACACCTCCGGTGGTATAGTAGCCGATCTCGATACCCATATCGTAGGTGAACTCGTCGGTCTCGAGCGTTACATCACGGTTTATCATCCTCACCTTTTTCCCGGGGTCGGCGTAGAGATAAGCCATGCGCTCCGGTGCACGGTAATTGAGTTCGTCGGCGTAGATGAACAATGTATCACCCTGTTCCATGAAAACATGGCCGAAGGCATCGAAAGACTCTGTGGCGGGGAAGAAGTGCGCGCTGTCGCATTTCATTACCATGGGCCCTTTGGTGAACTGCACGTTGCCCGAGACGATCATAAACGAATCGTTCTGCTGTTTATACAGCACATCGGCATGGTCGAGAAACACACGTGAGTCGCCCTCACGCGGGGTGGAGGCGACTTTCGGTGTAATATCGGGCTTGGCTTCGGGTTCGGGCCTGTGGGCCATTATAGCAGAGGTCGAACCGGCGAGCAAAGCGGCAAGCAGTAAGCGCGTACCTGTTTTCATTTTGTCTTGATCCAGCCTTCGTACTTGAAGTCGCAGCCGCGCCAACCGTCCTCGATGCGGACGTAGGTATCACGGATTTTATCTTTCAGCCATTTTTCAACAGCCTTTTCTTTGGCCGAATTCTCATACATAGACTTTATCAACTGGTAGTCGTCGGAGAGGTTGGCTTTGTGTGCGTCGATGCGCTTGGTGAGTTTTACCATTGCTACAATTTCGCGGTCGCGTTTCGGGTCGCGCATGATGAAGGGGTGGGATATTTCGCCCGGCTGCATGTTGCCGACTACGCGCGATACCTCCTGAGGGAGCTGAGACATCTCGAAGCGTGTGGTTCCGTCGTTGGAGTTGACCATCACACCGTTGGAATTATGGGTGTCTTTATCCTGCGAGATATATTTCACGGCTTCCTCAAAACTGAATTTATGTTTGTTGACTATGTCGGCGTGAACCGAATCAAGTCGGGTCATGGCCTCGGAGAGGTCCTTCTCGGCTACTTTCGGGCGCAGAAGGATATGACGGGTGTTGATTCGGTCACCACGCTTTTCGATAAGCTGTATGATATGGAAACCATACTCGGTCTCAACTATTTTGGAGACTTTCTTCGGATCGTTGAGGTTGAATGCAACAGCCGCATATTCGGGCACAAGTTGCCCGCGGCCCATGAAGCCGATTTCGCCGCCACGCACGCCCTCGGGGGCTTCGGAATATAATATGGCCAGTGTAGAGAAGTCGGCCTCGCCGCGGTTGACACGGTCGGCGTAGTCGCGCAGGCGCGCTTTCACGTCATCGATCTCCTGGCGGGGTATGGCCGGATTGATAGTAAGGATCTGGACTTCAACCTGAAGGGGGACATAAGGAATGGAATCTTCGGGGAGCCCCGAGAAATAGCGGCGCACGTCGGACGGCGTCACTTTCATATTCTTTGTAAGAGATTCGCGCACCTGTCCTACACGATATCGGTTACGGATGCTTGTTGAATAATATTCGCGGAGCTCGGTAAAAGGCTTCTGGAAGTATTGTTCAACCTTTTCGCGCGAGCCGAGGTTGGAGATAAGATAATTGAGCTGGGCCTCGACATTTTGCTGTATCATCGATTCCTGCACCTCGACAGTGTCAAGATCAGCCTGATGGAGAAAGAGTCGCTCGATGGCAATCTGCTCTGGAAGCACGCAATACGGGTCACCTATTATAGGTGTGCGGTCCTGCTGAGCTTCCTGATAAGCCTGTTCAATTTCTGATTTGTATATCGGTTCGTCGCCGATAATCCATGCGACTTCCTCTATGATATTGTTTTGGGCGAATACACCTGCGCCGGCAGCGCAGAATGCAGTTGCAGCCAATAGGTTCTTTATATTCATATTAGCGTGATGAAATCAAATTAATGGCAAAGGTAGTAAAAATTCAGCAACTATGCTTTCGGCAAGCGTTAAATTACGTCAATTCGCGAAGTCGATACTCAGTCCGAGCTGGAAGCGCCGCGGATTGAGCGGATAGTCGGCCATTGAAAAGTAATTCTTTGTAAAGAGTCCCTGGTTGACATGCGACATCATGACGTAGAAACGCACCTTGGAAAGCTTGAGGTTGGCATATACGTTCATGAAGGGAAAATTGCCGAATTTCTCTTTAGTCTGATTGGCGAATGAAGCTGTAGCCGGCTGATATTTGGGCGCGTAATATTTGGTATAATAATCGCAGTCGACGCCAAGCTGTACCTTGAGCGTGGCTATACGGAACTTGAAATACATATTGGAATATATGGCCAGCGCGGGCAGCGGAATGACAGCGGCATCAGAAGTCGTCTGATATGTGACGGCATTATCCCAGTTGAATGGCCCGAAATGCAGATTCTGATTGAGTTGCAGCGACAATACCTGCACCGAGCCACCGTGTTGCACCGGCAGGAAATCGGAGTTGAAATATACGTGGTTCTGCACGTTCTCGACTCCGGCTGTGAAGTGTGTCCCGGTGCGCGGTATATCAATGGAGCCGCCGAAACTGACCCTGCGTTCCTTGCCGAAATCATTTTTCCAGATGAAGTGGTTTGAAAGATAGTTGCGCATCAGATACGGGGTAGCTTCATTGGTAAAACGGCCGAATGCCGATACCTGCAATGTATCGAAAGGTAATGGGATGTTGGTATACACATTGCCGTTAAGGCGGATATCACCCGCTGCGACTCCGACTACTCCAAATTCGGCGGTGGCGTCATAGCGCAAGATCGAACCCTGCTGTTTGGTGAGCTGGCCGCCGACGCGGGCCTTGTGCTCGGTGGCGTGGGGGGCGATTGTTCCTATACCTTCAGGAAAAGGTGTGAGTTCGAGTGTAGTGCGGTCGAGGGTGTCGGCGGTCTGGTTAAATCGGTCTATCTCGTATGTCAGGAAAGCCGACAGTCCGAATTTCGCGTATTTATTGAACCCTTCGAGCAGCGATACACCTACTGTATTCTCGACGCTCCAATATGTAGTATGGTCAAGCGTGAGGTCGGGGTTCAGATAAGTGTTGGCAAAAAACTCTTTGTTTTCGGTTTGCGATGTGCTGCGGAAGGTGTGTTTGCTCTGAGTATACTTCAGGGTGTAAATAAAGGAGGTGACAGGCACATAAGTGCGGCTTATGATGGAGTCATTTTCGTCGCGTTTTTCGTCCCAGAAACCGATCTTGTATCGGTTGTTGACATAAAGCTGAGAGCCTTTGATACGGGTTAGGGCGCCTGAGAGTCGCGTGGGGATAGTCTTGGGATCGACCGATGTGACACCACCTTGTACAAGCGCAGGGTCGGTTATAAATCTCGGGTCAGTGATACCGCCGTTTTCCTTGTTGAGCGAGTTGAATGAATTCATGTAGGCCTGCATTTCGTATCTGTCGCCCATATATGAGCCCGACAATCCCCATGTAAGATTCTTATCGGCTTGGTTATTGTAGCAGCCTTTCGAGTATATATAGTCGAGCAATGCTCCAATCTGTGCCTTAGAGTTGATGTTGCCCGAAAATATGCCGTGAAGACGCTCCTGCGAATTGTCGCGGTTGCCTGCGGTATTATAGCTAAGCAATGTCATAGGCTGCCTTGTGTTGTAAAACCGCATGGTGCTCTCGGTGGGTATCCAAGGCTCGATGGCATCGCGAAAGAAGAAATCGCTGCGCATGGGTCTCTCGCGCCATATCATGTTGAGCCCTTCGGCTCCGAGATTGCCCGTTGTGGCATAAGCTGCTGAGAGTGCTGATGGAACCGACCGCTGGCCATAATTGTCGGGCAGTGTGTCGATGGTGCTCTCGACACGCAGGCCGAGTGGCTGCAGGATTGTCCATGCATACGACGGTGCCAGATTTAGCTTCTTATGCTTGGTCTCCTGGCGGTGATTCTGTTGCTCGCGCTCCTGAGCCCCGGCGAATGTCGTCGACAGTCCCAGTATGCACATTAATATGATAATAATCTTTTTCACGGTGCAAAGGTAATGATTTTAGCACTATCGGGCAATACTTTCGCCAACTACGCGTGCGAAATAATTACTGTAAATGCCGCTGTGCAACATATTGCCTATTCGTTCAATAGCGATGGAGGCAACTTGGTTATTGTCTGCATATTCTATAATCTGGCCCGACAGATCCTTGATATACTTAATCTGTGTGCTGCCCATATCGATATATCGCTCGGCTGTACCCAATAAATGAAGAGTGAGGAAAAGCATGTCGAGAACGGCCTCCGGTCCCGGACGATAGCCAATAAATTCCTTTACAGCCTTTTTCAGAACCGAAACTCGAGCTTTGGACTTTCCCCACTTGGTACGGTAGACCTCCTTGACTATCTTTGTACGGTACTTTTCAAGCAGGCGGTCGACATCCGGGTTCAGGAAGAATTCAAAATAATCCTTGAACTCCGTTCTGGCGTCGTAGGCATCGAGGATTATTGCCCGCAACTGATCGGTGGTCATTTCCTGAAGTTCTTTGCGTAGTGCTGTTTTCGACATTGCAGTGCGTTTGGTATGTGCAAAGATATATATACATTTTGTAATGAACCCTTGCAGTTGCCATATTGTTGTTTAAATAAAACATAAATTAAAGCTGAATATGAAACCCGGAATATTCTATGGAACCTCGACAGGTACTACCGAGAAGGTGGCAAAACTAATCGCTCAGGCTGTCGGCGTGGCAGACACAGACGTGTACGATGTCGCAAAAACATCACCTTCGACTGTCGGGGATTACGATCTTATAATCCTTGGCGCGCCGACATACGGCTCAGGTGATGTACAGGACGATATGGCCGACTTTCTCGATGGAGTGCGTGTGCTGGATCTCAAGGGCAAAAAAGCCGCAGTATTCGGTTGTGGCGACGAGAGCATGAGCTCGACATTCTGCAGCGGTGTGGAGGAAATTTACAAGGCACTTAAGGACACAGGCGCTACGATGGTCGGCGAGTACAATACCTTCCCTTACAGATTTGAGTCGTCGGCTGCTGTTCCGGTGCAGGGTGGCGAGGCTGTCGGACTGCTTGTCGACGATGTGAATGAACCCGACAAGACCGAGACCCGTGTAAAAGACTGGGTCAAGACCCTAATCTGATTAAAGCCACATACTGATAAAACGACGGATGCCGATGTCTGAATAGTCATCGGCATCCGTCGCTTTTAAACAAGATCTTATTGTTCGTCATCCTGCTTGAATATGTCTTCCTTTTCGTTTTTATGGAAATATGCCGCGAGCATTGCAATGAAGGCCGAGATACGGCCCATAGCCTCTGTGGTGGCCGGTGTGACCTCACCGTTGCGCAGCCGCAGCATCAGCATACCATACAAAGCGTTAAAGCAGGTCTCAAGTTCACCTGCCGGATGTTCTCCTGCCTTGGAGCGAAGTTCCACTATTGCCGGCAGAGCGGCGTAAAAACGCTTGGTATACTCTCCGAACCGTGGGTCGCGGAGCAGGGCGTTATGCAGCTCAACAAGCTGCGACAGCATGTTGGTATTCATCTGCAGGTGTCCTGACTTTTCCACGCCTTCGCGACGCATCATGTCGATGAGCGATTCATACCATTCGGTGAGCTGTTGTCGCTGTTCATCGCTAAGGCCAAAGCGGTCGATGACATTTTTGCGAATTGATTCTATGTCGAGATTATTGGCACGGATTATATCCTCAATCTGCCACATATACAGCAGGTATTCAGCGATGTTTTCCTTTCGTTTCTGAGATGCTATGAACATAATGATAACGTCTTTTTATTATTTAACGTTTTAGAGCCGATATCTGCGCACAGTTATGTCATTTCCGTCGAAAATGGCATAAGTGTCGTTGTCAATCCAGTCGCCAAGTACAATCAGCCTGGCCGATGACTGCGGAAGTGGAATATCCAGCGGAATATGATGATGTCCCATCACAATAAAGTCGATATCCGGGTTGGCTTTTGCAAGCTTGTCTGCGTCTTCCACGAGCGTGCGTATCTGGGCTTTTCGCTCCGCATCGTCGATGGCACCTTTGCCACAGCGGCTTGAATTGCTCCATGCCTTTGCAAAAGGCACGGTGATGCGCGGGTGCAGCCCCGAATAGAGCTTTTGGCAAACCTTGTTGCGGAAGAGCGAGCAGATGAAGCGGAAGCCGGCAGTTGTGCGCCCGATGCGATCGCCATGCGCCAGGATGAATCTGCGTGTGCCGATTTTGCTTACTATATAAGGGGCGTCCACGACTTCGATGCCAAGCTCGTCGCGCAGGTAGTCAAAAAGCCATATATCATGATTGCCTGTCATCCATGTTATTTTTACGCCGGCATCACTTAGGGCCGCCAATTCGCCGAAAAAACGTATGAAGCCGCGCGGCACCACATTACGGTATTCAAACCAATAGTCGAGGATGTCGCCGAGCAGGTATAAGCTGTCGGCGTCGTGGGCTTCGTTCCGCAGGAAGTTGACAACGCGCGCTTCATGGGTGCGTGTGTCGCCCATGTAACGTGCTCCGAGGTGGATGTCGCTTATGAACAGGACCTTCATAAGTACGTATCAGAGGAAACCGAGTTCGAGCTTAGCCTCTTCGCTCATCATATCTCTGGTCCACTCGGGCTCGTAAACAATGTTAACAGTAACATTGTTTACACCTTCGATACTGTTCATCTTCTGCGTAACATCCTCGACGATGAAGTCGGCCATAGGGCAGTTGGGGGCCGTAAGGGTCATGTCTATGGTGAGGTCGCCGTTATCGGCAAGGTCGATTTTATATACAAGACCGAGCGAATATATATCGACGGGTATTTCAGGATCGAAAACGGTGCGAAGATATTGCACAATTTTCTCTTCAGTAGTCAGTTTTTGTTCAGGAGTCATTATTTTTACTGATATTTTATGCAAAGGTAACAAAAAAAGTTGCTAACTTTGCGCAGTTTCAACCATAATAATACTTAATATGACGATTTTTAAACGAATCTATGTTCTCGCACTTGCTGTCGCTGTAGTCATGCCTGCCATGGCGCAGTTCAAGATCGGCCCTCGCGTTGGCATCAATGTCAATTCTCTCCACTTTAATAAGGAAATATTTCAGGATGACAACCGCACCGGTTTCAATGCCGGCATCCAGGCCGAATTCACCATACCCATGGTTGGCCTCGGATTTGATGCCTCGGTCATGTATGTGAAGCGTAACGCCGCTTACATGAGCAGTCTGCAGGGCCAGTCCAATCCCGAAGTCAAACTGCACAGCGACTATATCGAGATTCCGGTCAATCTCAAATATAAAATCGGTCTTCCCGTAGTCGGAAGCATCATCACGCCTTATATATTCACCGGCCCGAGTTTCGCGTTTCTTACTTCTAAAAAGATAGTAAATGATATGCAGAACAAAAAATGCGACGTTGCCTGGAACTTTGGCCTCGGTCTGGAGTTTATAAAGCATCTGCAGATCGGTGCATCTTATGGACTTGGAATGACTAAGGCATTACAGACGATCCATGCCACAGGCGACAATGCCGGTATTGAAGGCAAAAACCGTTACTGGACGGTAACGGCTGCTTGGCTCTTCTGATTCATAATATATTAAGTCATATCGCCCCCTGGAAAGGGGGTGGTTTGTTTTTTAACAAACTCTTAAACCATTAGATGGACTCAAGCAACATCAAAGGTCTTACTGATGCCCAGGTGGCCGAAAGCCGCGAACGATATGGCCGCAATGTGCTGACACCGGCACCCAGGCAGTCGGCCTGGAAAGCTTTTCTGAAAAAATTCGAGGATCCGCTGATAATCATACTTCTCGTTGCAGGTGTGTTGTCAGTATGTATCTCCTTTTATGAATATTTTGCCGAAGGACAGGGCAGTGGTGTGTTTTTTGAACCGGTTGGAATTTTTATAGCGATTATACTCGCGACCGCACTGTCTTTTTATTTCGAGCAAAAGGCTGATAAGGAATTCACGATCCTCAATAAAGTCAACGATGACGAGCCGGTGCAGGTAATCCGTAACGGACATGCTACCGAAATTCCCAAGCAGGATGTTGTCGTGGGCGATATAGTGATTCTGACTACCGGTCAGGAGATTCCGGCCGATGGCCATTTACTCGAAGCGACATCGCTCAATGTCGACGAATCATCGCTTACCGGCGAACCGATTGCTCATAAGACCACCGATGAATCGCATTTTGATCCGGAGGCGACCTTCCCGTCCGACTCCGTGATGCGCGGCACTAATGTTATGGAAGGTCACGGCGTCATGAAGGTTACTGCTGTCGGTGATACTACCGAAAATGGTAAGGTGTTTATTGCCGCCCAGATTGACAATAGTGTAAAGACGCCTCTGAACGAGCAGCTCGATCGCCTCGGTCGTGTTATTACCCGTATCAGCTATGGTGTCGGTCTTACAGTGATTGCAGGCCGCATAGCTATGTACTTTATGCTTGAACCATTCGAGCTGATGGATTTTATTTCGTATCTGCTGAAAACGGTTATGATTGCAGTGGCGCTACTGGTGGTGTCGGTCCCTGAGGGATTGCCGATGGCAGTGACGTTGTCGCTGGCATACTCGATGCGACGTATGCTTAAGACTAACAATCTTGTGCGCAAGATGCATGCCTGCGAGACTATGGGCGCCACTACCGTGATATGCACCGACAAGACGGGCACGCTTACACAGAATCAGATGCAGGTGAGCCAGACCGACTTCTACGGCAACCTGCCTCAGGAGGTGATTGACGAGGCCATCGCGATCAATTCCACCGCACATCTTGATTTCACCAATCCCGGCAAAGCCAAGGTACTTGGGAATCCTACCGAAGGCGCACTACTGCTGTGGTTGCATGGTCGCAAAGTTGACTATCGTAGTCTACGCAATAAAACGGATATCCTCGCAGAACTGCCATTCAGCACCGAACGGAAATATATGGCTACCGAGGTGCGCTCTGCCTCCGGTCGCCGTTTGCTGTATGTGAAAGGGGCTCCCGAAATAGTGCTCTGGCTTTGCAAAGTAATGCCTGCCGGCGTCGATCGCAAAGCCATTGATGCTACATTGCGCAGATGGCAGGAGCAGGCCCTGCGGACACTGGCCTTTGCATACGCGGAAATTGACGCGAAGGCCGTTTCACCGATTCGTGACGGCCGGCTGGATGTGCCGGTCAATCTCACATTCATGGGCTTGGCCGCTATATCCGATCCGGTGCGTGCCGATGTGCCGGCGGCAGTATCGCAGGTACTCGACGCAGGCATAAAGATTAAGATCGTGACGGGCGATACTCCGGCCACAGCTAAGGAAATCGGCCGTCAGATCGGTCTTTGGAATCCTGATACAGACACTGACCGCAACATTATAACGGGTGTGGAATTTGCTGCTCTCACAGATTCTGAACTCCTTGGCCGGGTTGAGGATCTCAAAATTATTGCCCGTGCACGCCCGATGGATAAGAAACGTCTGGTAGAAGCTCTGCAGACGCGCGGTGAGGTCGTTGCAGTTACCGGCGACGGCACTAACGATGCCCCGGCACTGAAAGCCGCCCAGGTCGGACTTTCGATGGGCGACGGCACATCAGTAGCTAAGGAGGCGTCGGACATTACGATTGTCGACAATTCATTCGCATCGATAGGACGCGCTGTGATGTGGGGACGTTCACTTTACCGCAATATCCAGCGGTTCATTCTTTTCCAGATGACAGTGAATGTTGTGGCTTGTGTAATTGTAGCAACGGGCGCTTTCATGGGGATGCAGTCGCCTCTCACGGTAACTCAGATGCTTTGGGTCAACCTTATAATGGATACATTCGCAGCAATGGCTCTGGCATCGCTGCCGCCTACATCCGGTGTGATGAAAGAGAAGCCTCGCCCACGCTCAGCTTTCATTATCAACAAGGCCATGTGGGAGTCGATACTTGGCACGGGGCTTTTATTCTCGGCTATATTGCTTTGGGTGTTTTACTATTTCGAGCATACACCGCTTACATCGCTTACACAGTTCATGCGTCTGCCTATAGGTGTAAATACCGGATTCACACCATACGAGCTGTCGCTGTTTTTTACAATTTTTGTATTCCTGCAATTCTGGAATATGTTCAATGCCCGTGCATTTGCCACCGACCGCTCAGCCTTCCACTTCCGCGGATGCAGCGGATTCCTGAGCATTGCGGCCTTTATAGTTGTTGGGCAGATCCTCATCGTAAGCTTTGGCGGTCAGGCATTTTCAGTTGTACCGCTTGAGGCTGACGACTGGTTTATAATAATCATATCAACATTCCCGGTATTGCTGATAGGCGAGATATACCGGTTAATAAGATACCGACATGTCTGATAACAATTACAAAAAACTCGGGGTCGCCCCTCGCTTTCACGAAGTGTTGTCCACCGGACTGTATACCGGTCTTGTACCCTTCGCGCCGGGCACAGTTGCCGCATTCACCGGACTGTTGCTGTGGTATGCGCTATATATTTTTCTGCCGCCGTTGTGGGTAACCATCGTCACTGCAGCACTCATAGTTGTCGTTACTGTCGTGGGGGCATGGACAAGCGATGTGATGGAGAAATACTGGGGGCCTGATCCGCGCGCTGTAGTGATCGACGAATATGTCGGTTGCTGGATCCCTCTACTTGTGGCTCCTTGCGGCAGGTGGACATGGCTTATGGCCTTGCTGGGCTTTGCTTTGTTCCGCCTCATCGATATCTTCAAACCATTGGGATGCCGCAAGGTGGAAAAGGTTATTCCCGGTGGCTGGGGCGTGATGCTCGACGATGTGCTTGCCGGCACCTACGCACTGATTATTGTACTCATCGTTAAATGGATTTTCGGATTATGAAACTTGTAGCTCTGCGTATCTATCAGTTTGTCATAATGATTCCCCTGCTGCTTGTGGCAACCATACTGGCAGCCGTATTCACGATCATAGCCACAGCACTTGGCGGGGCGCGCTGGTGGGGCTATCAGATTCCCAAATACTGGTCAAGGATATTCTGTGCTCTTTCGCTTGTAAAGGTCGAGGTATACGGACGTGAGAATATCTCTCCGGGTCAGTCGTATGTATTTGTTGCCAACCATCAGGGAGCATACGATATATTTGCCATATACGGCTACCTCGGCCATAATTTCCGCTGGATGATGAAGCGTAGTCTCGAGCGTATACCGCTCGTAGGATACAGTTGCAAAGTATCGGGTCACATCTTTGTTGACAATTCCACACCGGCTGCCGTGAAGCATACAATGGAGGTCGCCGAGAAGCGTCTCGCCGGCGGCATGTCGGTAGTCGTGTTCCCCGAGGGTTCGCGTACGCCCGACGGCCGCATGCACCGTTTTAAGCGCGGAGCATATTTCCTTGCCACAGAGTTCGGACTGCCTGTAGTTCCGGTTACTATAGACGGAGCCTATAAGGTGTTGCCGCGCAGTGGTAAGTTGCCGCGTCCCGGGCGTATCATCCTTACGATCCATAAGCCTGTGATGCCCGGAGCCGACGGCAAGCACGACCTGCCTGCACTGATCGAGCAGACTCGCGAAGCTATCGCCTCCTCTCTGCCCGAATGGCAGCGTTGAACCATAGGCACCAGGCATTTGTTTCATAGAAAAAGATATTATTGATTATGCGCCTTACAAATCTTATTATTCTCGCCGTGGCCGCGGGCCTCGGCATTACAGCCGTATCATGCGGGCATAAGGACAAATTTATCGGGACGTGGACAGCCATATCACCGGCGAATATTACAAACCTTCTGCCAGCCGCCTCCACTGCAACATCGCTTACTACCATGCAGCTGATGCCTGCCGGCAGTAATGATACCCCGGGTTCGGTCTGCTTAAGCAGCCTTATCGATATCACCCAGCCTGTAGATCCTGCTGCCGGTAGTTTCGATCAGCCTTACGAAGTGAGTGTGGCTGCTACTGCTTCGGTATGCGGCACATGGCATTACAAGGGCAATGAGGATGATGAGTTGCTTCTAAGCCTCGATCTCAACTCTATTACGGTGACGGTTGACCCTGCCGGTGTTACCTATACCGAGAACCTTCTTACAGGCAAGCAGCAGCCGCAGCTCGACTCTCTGACAGCCGCCACCGCTGCTTTATGGAAGAAGCAGCTTACTGCTGCAATGCGACAGGAGTTCGGACGTTTCGCTGTCCTCGATGACATCGAGGTGAATCGCGACGGATTCCTCTCACTGGAAATTCAGTCGCCCGATACCGAGCTGCATTTCCGCCGTTCAGAATAAACGTAAACGGTAAGTATAATATAAAAGCCGCGTCTTCTCAATTTACCGGAAGACGCGGCTTTGGTATATCATATTATTATGATGTCAGGGAAGGCGCTCGAAGGAGTATCCAAGGGTTGTGAGGGAGTCGATGATTGATGGCAGATAGCGGTGGAACTTGTCGTGACGGGCTGAGTCTGTTCCGAGGTGAATTATGAGGAACGCGCCGTTAAGGGTATGCTCGCGCTCGAATTCATAAAGCTGGTTGAGCAGCCACTCCGAGTCACGATAGGCCTTATCCTGAGGGGTAGTGTAGTCGCGGAATGTCTGAATGCCGGGAGTAGGGTTGATAGCGATGATGCCCATAGAGTCGGCAAGGGTTTTCACCTGTTCTTCAGCGATCCATTCGTATGGAGGTACGAGCCATGTCACAGAGTCGGTATTGACACCATAGCGGCGCAGTTCGGCCATGTTGGCGCGCATGTCCTTAAGGGTGGAATCAGGATCGACAAGTACCTTGCGGTCCGACCAGTCGGCATATAGAATATGTCCGTTGCTGTGGCCGGATACATAGTGGCCGCCGTCGACTACACGGTGGATAATCGGTGAATTGACTGAATCACGCAGGAAGTTTCCGGTAAAGAAGAAGTTGGCTTTAAGTCCGCGTTCGTCGAGCGCGTCGAGTGCTGCGGGGCCGCCTTCAAAGGTGGAGTCGGCCGAGAATATCAGCCATATTACCGGGCGTAGTGTGTCGTGGCGTACCATTGTGCCGGTACGGTCGAATACGTCGTGGACAGGAACGGATTCAGGGGCCTTGTCGGCCACTTTGGCTGTGCATGCACCGAGTATGGCGGCAAGCATTGCGATGAATGTGAGTTTTCTCATGGTATCTGTTGTTTTAGATAATTAATAAAAGCTATTGCAGATTCTGAAATGCCGGATGTCCGATTCCGGGCATCCGGCATTAATAATTCAAAATCACAGCGGACGAATGCCCATGATATGGCGTACCTCGGCAAGTGTGGCTGCTGCACGATCGCGAGCGCGTTCTGCACCCTGTGCGGCTACGCGTCGCAGATATGCCTCGTCGGCCAGAATGTCTGTGACGCGTTCGCGTATAGGCGTTGTCACTTTCAGGATGTCCTCGGCGAGCTGTTTCTTGAGATCGCCGTAGCGGATCGAGCAGTCGGCGTATGCCTGGCGGAAGTGAGACACTACATCGGGGGTAGAGGTAAGTTCAAGCAGCGTGAAGAGGTTGGCTACCGGCTCGCTCATCGGAGAGTCGGGTACCTTGGGACCTTCATCGGTTGTGGCGCGCATCACCTTCTTGCGCAGAACTTTCGGATCATCGGTAAGATAGATGCAGTTGCCTTCGCTCTTGCCCATCTTGCCCGAGCCGTCGAGCCCCGGTACCTTTACAGGTGCACCGCCGCTGAGATCAAGATCAGTCGGTTCAGGGAATAGATCCACGCCATAGAACGAGTTGAAGCGACGCGCAAAGCGGCGCGTGAGTTCAAGGTGTTGTAGCTGGTCCTTTCCGACGGGGACCTTGGTGGCTTTCTGAATAAGGATGTCGACGGCCATAAGGGTGGGGTAGGTAAGCAGACCGGCGTTCACACGTTTGTTGGTTGAGGCGCATGCGCCGAGAATTTCGTGTTCGAAAGCCTCGTCGTCATCATTTTCATCGGTCGACGGAGCATTGATTCCGAGTGCCTTCCTGGCCTTGTCCTTGAATGATGCTGTGCGCATCAGTTCGCCGATACCTACGTGCATATTGAGCAGCAGATACATCTCGGGAATTTCGGGAATATCACTCTGTACGAATATCGTAGCCTTTTCGGGGTCAATGCCTGCTGCGAGATATTCGGCGAGTACTGTCTTCACTGAATTGTGGAGCGCCACAGGGTCGGTAGCTGTGGTAAGGGCATGCAGATCGGCGATGAAGAAGTTGCAGTCATACTTGTCCTGAGCCTCGACAAATTTGCGCAGCGCGCCATAATAATTGCCGAGATGCAGGTTGCCGGTCGAGCGTATACCGCTCAGTATAATATCTTTCTTGTCTGTTTTTTCGGGTTGTTCCATTTTAGTCAAGTTTGTGAATTACCAGGCCCGACCGCAGTTTGGGTTCAAACCAGGTTGTCTTTGGAGGCATGATATTGCCTGTATCGGCGATATCCATGAGCTGTTTCATTGATACGGGGAAGAGTGCGAGAGCCATTGCCATTTCGCCCGAATCGACGCGACGTTTGAGCTCGTCGAGACCACGGATGCCGCCGACAAAGTCGATACGCTTGTCGGAGCGCAGGTCGGTGATACCGAGGATATCGCGCAGAATCAGGTCGGAAGAGATGGTAACGTCGAGCACACCTATGGGGTCGTTGTCGTCGTAGGTGCCTTCGCGCGCCGTGAGCGAGTACCATCGCCCCTCGAGATAGAGCGAGAAGTTATGCAGGCACTCAGGTGCATAGGTCACAGTGCCCATGTCCTTTACGATGAACTTGTAGTCCAGTTTTTCGAGGAATTCGGCCGGCGACAGTCCGTTGAGATCGCGCACAAGGCGGTTATAGTCGATGATCTTGAGGTGTGAGGCAGGGAAAGCTACTGCCAGAAAGTAGTTGTATTCCTCGTCGCCACGGTGATTGGGATTGAGACGGGCCTTCTCGTTGCCCACCAGAGCTGCTGCTGCTGTGCGGTGATGGCCGTCGGCGATATAGAGGTATGGAATCTTGGCAAAAGCCTCGGTGATGCGCGCATTGATGGCATCATCGTCAATAACCCAGAACGTGTGGCCGAACCCGTCGGGTGCAACGAAGTCATACTCGGGTTCTCCGGCTGAAACTGTGCGGATGATGTCTTCAAGTTCACGGTTGTCCGGGAAAGCGAAGAATACCGGCTCTATATTGGCATTCTGGACACGTACGTGCTTCATGCGGTCTTCTTCCTTGTCTCGGCGGGTGAGTTCGTGCTTTTTGATGACGCCGTTCATATAGTCGTCGACATTCGCGGCGACAACAATACCATATTGTGTGCGCCCGTCCATAGTCTGCGCATAAATATAATAATGTTCCTTGTCGTCCTGCACAAGCCATCCGTTGTTCAGGAATGTCTTGAAGTTGGCCACGGCTTTTTCGTAGACCTCCGGGGCATGTTCGTCCTGTCCGGGAGCAAAGTCGATCTCGGGCTTGATAATATGATAAAGCGAGCGGGGATTGCCTTCGGCTTCGGCGCGTGCTTCTTCTGAATTTAGCACGTCGTAAGGACGTGATGCCACTTGTTCGACAAGCTGGCGTGGCGGACGTACGCCGCGGAAAGGTTTGACTTTTGCCATGGTTTCAGATGTTTTAGGTAGTTATTTTTTCAGTTCGATTGTCTGCTTGCGGTCAGGGCCTACAGATACTATGCATACGGGCACTCCGAGCTCCTTTTCAAGGAATGATATATAATCAGTGAATTCTTTTGGGAATTCGGTTTCTGACGTAGCCTTGCTCAGGTCGGTATTCCATCCCGGCAGTTCCTTGTATACAGGCCGGATGCGCTCTGCGTCGTCGATGGAGTATGGGAAGTCGCGGGTCTCAACGCCGTCGACCTCATAAGCGGTGCATGCCTTGATTGTCGGGAAGCCGTCGAGTACGTCGCTCTTCATCATGATGAGTTTTGTCACACCGTTGATCATGATTGCATAGCGGAGAGCGACAAGGTCGATCCAGCCGCAGCGGCGTTCACGGCCGGTGACTGCGCCGAATTCATGTCCGATACGGCGTATTTCGGCACCCGTCTCATCGAAAAGCTCGGTGGGGAAGGGACCGCTGCCTACACGGGTGCAGTATGCCTTGAAGATGCCGTATACATCGTTGATACGGTTAGGCGCGATGCCGAGTCCTGTGCATGCGCCTGCAGATATGGTGTTGGAAGAGGTGACAAAGGGATATGAGCCGAAATCGACATCAAGCATAGTGCCCTGAGCGCCTTCGCAGAGCATTGTCTTACCCTCGGCGAGTGCTTTATTTACATAGTGTTCCGAATCGATCAGCTCGAAGTTGTCGCGAATGAAATTAATTGCGTCGAGCCACTTGTCTGTGAGTTCATCGAGCTGTGTCTTGTCAGGCGTGGCGTCGAGGCGGGCAAGCATAGTGAGGTGGCGGTCGATGGCCTCTTTGAATCTGCGGTCGAAGTCGGGCAGGAGAACATCGCCGAGGCGAAGACCGTTGCGCGAAGTCTTGTCGGTGTATGTCGGACCGATGCCTTTACCGGTAGTGCCGATCTTGGCTTTGCCTTTTGCTTTCTCGCCGGCTGCGTCGAGCAGACGGTGTGTGGGAAGTATCAGATGTGCTTTCTTGGAAACCTTGAGGATTTTTTTGAGATCACAACCCGATTCGAGCAGTTCACGGGCTTCACCGGCAAAAAGGACGGGGTCGAGCACCACGCCGTTGCCGATGATGTTGATATTGCCCTGAAACACGCCCGACGGTATTGAGCGAAGCACTACCTTGCGGCCGTCGAATTCAAGGGTATGACCGGCGTTGGGACCGCCCTGGAAACGGGCTACCATATCATAGCGGGGCGTCAGTACGTCCACCACTTTTCCTTTACCTTCGTCGCCCCACTGGAGGCCTAATAGAATGTCAACTTTCATCGATATACTACTTGTTTGTATGTGATAATTATTCTTTATCTTTTCCCTTCTTGCGTCGCCGGCGCGAACAAGAACCGCAAATGCCGTAAATATTCAGCGAATAATAGCTTTGCGTAAAACCGGCGAAATGTCGCGAAGCAATCAGATCGGTCAGCGCCGGGTCGCGCACTTCCTTGATCTTGCCGCAGCACGTGCAGATAAGGTGATGGTGTGCCGATGTGGTGCCGGAGGATGCCTTTTCATAGAGCGAAGCCTTATCGTTGAAACGCTGCCGCACGAGCAATCCGCAGTCGACGAGTAGTTCGAGCGTGGAATAAACCGTGGCGGCCGACACGGGATATCCGTCATCCTTCATGAGTTTGCACAACTCCTCGGCCGATACATGCCCAGGTGCGCGAAGTACACGATCCATTATGGCAAAACGTTCAACCGTCCGGCGCTTATGATTGCTCCGGAGGTACAGATCAAACCGCTCACGGGCGGTAAGAGATGTCTTTGCGGCACACATGATGCTCATAAATAAAACGGAACATGCACGGTTAAGGCTTTGCTCCCTTTTGTGTTGCAAACTTACATAAAATTATTGGATTTATCGGTCTACAGATGTACTTTTTTATCTACATGCCAGGTACTGTTAATTTATTATTAGGCAAAAGGGATATGAAAGTGTTCCAAAAGTCGAATGCTTACATTGCAATGCAATATAATTTAGTACTTTTGTGGTAGAAAATATAAACCATGCCAATTACTATAAAAAAGATTGTTTCAGCCATGGCCATCGCATGCTGTGCGCTCGCCCAGGCTCAGGTCCAGGCCACATTAAGCCTCGAAGACTGTATTGCTGTAGCCTTGTCGCAGAATCCTACTGTCAGAGTTGCCGACATGGAGGTGCACAAGGCCGACTATTCGCGTAAGGAGACACTCGGGCGATTGTTGCCTACATTAAGCTTTGACGGTTCTTACAACCGCACGTTGCAGAAGCAGGTCGCATACATGGATCTTGATGCCTTCCCGGGTATGGGAGGCGATGAGGGGGGGAATGCCGCACAGCCGGGCGAGCGCTCATCGAAGGGTGATGCAGGATTCAAGATGGGTCTTGACAATATGTATTCTCTCGGCTTTCAGGCTTCGGTGCCTGTGATTGCCCCGCAGTTGTGGGCTTCGCTCAAGATCAGCGACCAGCAGATTGCGCGGGCCGTGGAACAGGCGCGTGCATCACGGCTCGATATGGTGAATCAGGTTAAAAATGCATATTATGCCCTGCAGCTTGCCTACGATTCAAAGCAAGTGGTGCAGGAAAGCTATGATATGGCAGCGCTGACACATGATACGTATGTGAAGCGCCATGCACTTGGCGACGCATCGGAATACGAAGTGCTGCGTGCCTCGGTGGCGATGAAAAACATAGAGCCGCAGATCCTACAATGCGAGATAGCCGTTAAGCGGGCACATCTGCAGCTCGCCATTCTTATGGGTGTCGAGGCCGATACCCCCTTTGATATATCCGGCACACTTACCGATTATGAAAGCACGATGTATAGCGATGTGATGGCCTTGCAGCCTGACCTCAGCGGTAATACATCGCTGGCCATGAATGCTATCGAGACCCGTACGCTCGAGCGCACCCTGTCCATGGAAAAGGCATCCTGGTGGCCCACACTTTCATTGGCCGGCAATTACAGCTGGAATTCGTCGAGCAACGGCTCGCCGTTCCGTAACTTCCGCTGGACATCATATTCTATGGTTGGACTTTCGCTGTCAATACCCATATTCCAGGGAGGTCAGCGCTACAACCGCATCAAGCAGGCCAGGATACAGCTCGATGAGATGGCTTATACGCGCGAGAATCTTACACGCAACCTCAATTCGCAAGCTGCATTGGCTATTGATAATATTAAGCTTAATGTCAAGCAGATCGCTTCGAGTAAGGAAAGTGTTGGCGAGGCTGAGCGTGCCAACGACATCCAGAACCGCAGCTTTGACATCGGTGCTGCGAGCTATCTCGATCTGCGCGACAGCCAGCTTTCGCTCACACAGGCACGCTTGTCTTATTGTCAGGCAATTTACAATTATCTTGTGGCTGCATCGGATCTCGAGTTGCTGCTCGGCAATGCACCTGTAGAACGTTATCTTGGAAAATAAACACAATTATGAAAATATGCAGAGTTATAATGCCGCTATCTATGGCTGCCATACTTGTGGCCTGCGGCCCGAAAGGAAATGATACAGCCGATGCGCAGGCCGAGGACGAGCGCCCTGTCGTGGATATAGATGTGGCTCACACACGCCCCGTTGATCTTATGCGGTCGTATACAGCAAATGTCGAGGCCGATAATATCAACAATATAGCTCCGTCAATGAGCAACCGCATCCGCAGCATTACAGTTGATGTCGGCGACCACGTGAGCAAAGGCCAGATACTGGTTACTCTCGATGCCGCCAATGCCGACCAGCAGCGGATCAACCTCGAACTTACCGAGCGCGAATACAACCGCGCTGTGGAATTGCTCAACATAGGCGCCGGTACACAGCGTCAGGTCGACCAGCTCAAGGCTCAGCTCGACGCCCAGCGCACTCAGTATGAAAATACGATGACCAATACCGTGCTGCGTTCGCCGATCTCGGGGGTTGTCACGGCCCGCAATTATGATCCGGGGGACATGAGCGGGCAGCAGCCTGTGCTTACAGTTGGACAGACGACGCCTGTCGTAAAGGTCGTTATCAATGTCAATGAAAGCGACCTCGCATCCATCAAAACAGGCATGCCGGTGAACGTCGTATTTGACGCTTATGAGGGTGAGACATTCGACGGACGCATTACACGCATGGCTCCGGCACTGGATGTGAACACCCGTACTTTCCCCGCCGAGGTCACTGTGGCAAATCCCCAAGGACGCATCCGGCCGGGAATGTTTGCCCGTGTCGATATAAATCTCGGTGTACGCGACAATGTGGTTGTGCCAGACCGCGCTGTAGTTAAGCAGAACGGTTCGGCCAACAAATTTGTCTACACATACTCCGGCGGCAAAGTCGCTTATAAGAAAGTGGAACTCGGCCAACGCATCGACGACAGCTATGAACTGCTGTCGGGAATCGAGGACGGCGATACCGTTGTGGTGTCTGGCCAGGTGCGCATCGCCGACGGCATTGATGTACAGCTTAAAAAGAACTGACAGCCATGAGTATCTACGGCGGCGCGGTGAAGCGCCCGATTATGACGACACTCTGCTTTGTGGCAGTAGTGGTGCTTGGTATATTTTCGCTCAAGACTCTTCCCATCGATCTGTATCCCGATATCGAGACCAATACGCTGATGGTGATGACCACCTATCAGGGTGCATCGGCTCAGGATATAGAGCAGAATGTGACACGTCCACTCGAGAACGTGCTCAACTCGGTGAGTGATCTTAAGCATATAACCTCGGCTTCGCGCGAGAACATATCGGTAATCACACTCGAATTCGAGTATGGCAAGGACATTGATGTACTCACCAACGATGTGCGTGACAAACTCGACATGATATCATCTTCGATGCCCGATGATGCCGAGACACCGGTAATCTTCAAGTTCTCTACCGACATGATCCCAATCTTGTTGCTGTCGGTACAAGCCGAGGAAAGTATGCCGGGCCTTTATAAAATCCTTGATGACGCTGTGGCCAATCCTCTCGCCCGTATCTCGGGCGTCGGTTCGGTTTCCATATCCGGCGCTCCTAAGCGCGAGATTCATATATATGTGGATCCGGCTCGTCTTGAAGCCTATAATCTTACGGTAGAGCAAATCGCCAGCGTAGTGGCAGCCGAAAACCGCAATATTCCCGGCGGTGTGTTCGATATCGGTTCGGATACATACTCGCTGCGTGTCCAGGGAGAATTCGAGTCGTCCGACCAGATGGCTGACATAGTGGTCGGTTCCTATCAGGGCCGCAACATATATCTGCGCGATGTAGCCCGCGTGGATGACTCTCTGGAAGAGCGTTCACAGACCACCTACAACAACGGTCGGCGCGGTGCCATGATCGTGATTCAGAAACAGAGCGGTGCAAATTCGGTCGAAATTTCCAACAAGGTGCTCAAGATGCTGCCCTCGTTGCAGAAACGCTTGCCCTCGGATGTCAAACTCGGCATCATTGTTGATACTTCCGACAATATCCGCAATACCATTGACTCTCTTGTCGAAACCGTGATGTATGCCCTGCTGTTTGTCGTGATTGTGGTATTCTTCTTCCTCGGGCGCTGGCGGGCTACTCTTATCATTACGCTTACTATCCCTATCTCGCTTATAGCATCGTTCATATACCTGGCGCTTACAGGTAATTCGCTCAATATCGTGTCGCTGTCGGCTCTGTCGATTTCAATCGGTATGGTTGTCGACGATGCCATTGTGGTACTCGAAAACGTGACGACGCATATAGAACGAGGATCCGATCCGAAGCAGGCCGCCGTGCACGGTACCAATGAGGTCGCCGTATCGGTTGTGGCCTCCACCCTCACGCTCATCGCTGTATTCTTCCCCCTCACTATGGTTACGGGCATGACCGGTGTACTCTTCCGCCAGCTCGGCTGGATGGTCACCATCATGATGATCATATCTACCGTATGCGCACTGTCGCTCACCCCTATGCTGTGTTCACTGCTTCTGCGCCGCTACACCCATCACTCGCGCATATACACTATATTCTTTACTCCGATACAGAAGGGACTCGATGCGTTTGACAACGCCTATGCACGACTCCTCGGCTGGGTGACGTCACACAAGATCATCACCGTGGTGAGCTGTCTTGCCATCTTCGTCGGTTCGGTGTTCCTGATGAAGCAGGTAGGTACAGAGTTTTTCCCTACTGCCGATGACGGCCGTCTGTCGGTAAATCTTGAAACTCCGATTGGTACCCGTGTTGAGATCTCAGACGAGGTAACGGCCCGGCTTGTGAAAGAGTGGCAGGAGAAGTATCCCGAGATTCAGGTTATCAACTATACGACAGGTTCGGCTTCGAGCGATAATGTATTTGCCTCGCTCAGCGACAACGGCCCGCATATCGTGTCGATGAACATACGCCTTACCGATCCAGGCGAGCGCGACCGCGGCATCACCGAGATAGCACGGCTTATGCGTCGCGATCTTGAACGCTATCCCGAGTTCAAGAAAGCTCAGGTAAACGTCGGCGGCAATATGGGCGCTATGGGCGGAGAGGCCTCGATCGACTTTGAGATATATGGCTACGACTTTGCCGAAACCGACTCGGTGGCCGCCCGTATGCGCCGTATGCTCATGGGGCTTGAAGGCACAGCTGATGTCACCATATCACGTGCAGACTATCAGCCTGAATACCGAGTGGATTTCGACAGAGAGAAACTCGCAATATACGGCCTTAATCTGTCCACAGCTGCCAACTATCTGCGCAACCGCATCAACGGTCAGATCGCCTCGCGTTTCCGCGAGGACGGCGAAGAATATGACATCAAGGTGATGTACGATCCGAATGCCAGAACATCTATATCCGACATAGAAAATATACTGATATACAATGCCTCCGGGCAGGCCGTCCGTGTCAAGGATGTCGGAAAGGTCGTTGAGCACTTTACACCGCCTACTATCGAGCGCAAAGACCGCGAGCGTATCATCACCGTAAAGACCGTGGTGCAGGGCGTACCTATGAGCCGGATTGTAGAGCAGTCGCTTGCCGAAATCGACAAGATGGACATTCCGCAGGGCGTGTCGGTACAGCTTGCAGGCCAGTATGAAGACCAGCAGGAATCATTCGGCGACCTCCTCATGCTCGCAATGCTGATACTTATTCTTGTGTATATAGTAATGGCGGCGCAGTTTGAGAGTTACACATATCCCGCGATTATCATGACCTCGGTAATGTTTGCGTTCTCGGGCGTATTCCTGATATTATGGCTGACCGGACATACTCTCAACGTGATGAGTATGATCGGTGCGATCATGCTTATCGGTATTGTGGTAAAGAACGGTATCGTGCTCATCGACTATATATCGCTCAACCGCGAGCGTGGCCTTAGCATCAAGCGGTCGGTTATCGACGGTGGCCGCTCTCGTCTGCGTCCTGTCATCATGACATCGCTTACCACAATCCTCGGTATGGTGCCAATGGCCTGCGGTACTGGACAAGGTGCCGAAATGTGGCGCCCGATGGGTACTGCCGTTATCGGCGGTCTTACATTCTCGACCGTACTGACTCTGCTGTTCGTTCCGGTGCTCTATTGTATATTCGCACGCAACGGTATAAAGAACAACCGCCGCAAGCACCATAAGAAACTTCTTAAAGCCAAAGCAAAGTGAAAGCTGTATTCATATCATTCGATCAGGCGCACACAGAGCGCATATTAGATATTCTCGACCGCCTTAACTGCCGCGGCTTTACATCGTGGCAGCAGGTCAACGGCCGAGGGAGCCGTGATGGTGAGCCCCATTATGGCAGTCATGCATGGCCGTCGCTGGCCTCAGCCATCCTTACTATGGTGGCCGACGACAGGGTTGGACCACTCCTTGCGCGCCTGCGCGCCATTAACGACGAAAGCCCGCGCCTGGGGCTGCGGGCTTTCGTATGGAAGCTTGAGGAGGGTGGAGTCTGAGAATTCAATAAGAAACCCACACTGTGGTGATACCGTGATCATCACCTTCTATACACATGCTTACGGAAGTGCCGTCCGATGTAACGAGGTTAACGATGTACTTGTGGGCCCCTTTTTCCCACTTTTCCACCACGTCTGAACCTTTGCGGCGCATGTCGCTCTCGAATACTCGCCACACCTCGTCTGCAAGTTTCTTATCATTGGTGATTTCCATTTTCATAAATGTATTTTCACCGGTGATAATTGTGGCATCGACATTGGGGTTGCGGTAATTCTTCTCGTTGAAAACCGAGAAGATCGACAATTCACTCTTTGGTGACGGCATGCCGGCCATAGCTGTGGCGCAACTTACCGACGAAAGGCTCAATGTAGCGATGATAATAGCTAAGATCAGTCTTTTCATTGGTTGAGGGTATTATTGTTTATGATATTATTGTTTACAGAATCGATCAATTCACGGGTACGTTCTATTTCACGAGCTGTTTGAGCCTGTTGTATTCGCGCCTCTTCTATTGCCTTATGAAAGGCTCCGAGTTCGCTTTCCATGTCGCGGCGCCCCAGATCGCGGGCGAGATTCTTGTCGGAAATGCGTTTCCCCGACATGTACACCTCGGCATTGAGCGAGTCAACAGATTTGCCGTTCATTATTACCGCGGGAGCTACTACCGCAAGGACAGCGACAGATGCTGCGGCCGATAGCCACACGCTGCGGGCAACTCTGCGCTTTCGTGGAAGTCTCCTTACGGCGAC
>JAGANS010000014.1 GCA_017624155.1 Muribaculaceae bacterium
GGGGGGAGATCAGCGGTAGTCGGCGAAGCGCTCCTGGAGTTTCTTGCGGGCGAAGAAGATGCGGCTCTTTACGGTGCCGAGGGGGAGGTTCATGTGTTCGGCGATCTCGTTGTATTTATAGCCGGCCACGTGCATCGAGAAGGGGATGCGGTATTCGTCGGCGAAGCTGTCGATGGCCTCGGAGATCTCGGATGCGTGGAAGGATGCCTCGGGAGCCTCGATACCGCTGTCCTGCGACAGGTTGAGGTGATAGAGGTTCTCGGTGGTGTCGACGACAGTGGCGGCGCGCTGTCCGCGACGGTCGGTGTTGATGTAGGTGTTGCGCATGATGGTGAACACCCAGCCCTTGAAGTTGGTGTTGTCGGCATACTTGTCTTCGTTGTCGAGAGCCTTGAGGGTTGTGTCCTGCAGCAGGTCGTATGCGTCGTCGCGGTTGGAGGTGAGCATGTAGGCAAAGTTCAGCAGATTGCCCTGGAGTTGCATGAGTTCAGATTGGAATTTTTCGCTTTTCATAATTTGGAGTTTTTAGAGGTTTTTGTCTGATGACGATGCGAAGTTGGGGCAAATTTTTGCTTTGTCAAGAGTTTTTGTGTTAATAGTTGTTAATTCGCAAGAATTTGTGTCGAAATTGTATTATTCAATTAATTTACTGCGCGTTATAAAATACAATAATTGTTACATCACTGTTACACTAATGTCACATTCATTATTATGCACCTACTCTGTAACATTTATGTGACCGTTTTAACAGTGCGAGAAAGGGGTTGGATTGAACAATAAAACGACCGGACAGAGCACCGGAAAAGAGCAAGCGCCTTGCATAGATATAGGTGCGGCTAAACCATTGCTATAAAACAACAACTCCAAAATTGCATTTGTCAAATATAATGAGTAATTTTGTAGAAATTTCAATAAAAAAAAGAAAAGACAGTGCGAAATTCTACAATTATTATCTTAAGTACGCTGCTTTGTGGCTGCGGAGGGCGTGTTGCCAAAGAACAGGCGCAGCCCGGCTATGTGGTGCCGGAATTCGGCTCAGAGCAGAGCGTGGCTGTTGCTGACAGCGTGGTGATCGCCGAGCAGTTCAAGACCTACAACTGGAAGGTGGGCGATGGCCGACTGGCGGTGCAGGACATGAGCAACAAGGATATCCTCAAAGTATATTCGTGGCCCGGTGGCGAGCGCATCATGAGCGGCGTGAATCAGGGGCAGGGGCCCGATGAGTTTGTAGCGGTCAATGGCGGAGATGCGGCCAAGACATCGCAGATGCTGCTGTACGATATGATGAAGCGACGCGCAATCGTTTACGACACGTCGGGCGACAGCATATTCAGCACAAGTATCTATGACCTGCCCACCGACAACGGAATGCCATATCCATACACATATATATCTCAAATAAATGACTCTCTGTTCGTAATGAAGATGGATATGCCGATGAAAAGCAGTTGGCAGCTCGCCAATCTCAAGACAGGTCATATCGACTGGGAATATGTGAATCCGCTCATAGGAGAGGCCGAGATTTACACACCGTTCGACTTCATACAATGTGTCGACGGTCCGACGCTTGCCGTGGCGTACAGATACATCAATCTTGTCGAACTGTATGAGTTTATACCGGAAAAGGGCCTTGTACTAAAAAGTAAATACGGGCTACCGGACAATCAGGAGGATATTGAGGATTATGATGACCTTTTGTATTATAACCTTGCGGCTACGGTAATCGACGGCAAGTTGTACTGCCTGCGCTCGGCCGATGGGGGCGAAGAGGGCAATGTGGTGGAGGTGTACGACTTAGCCAAGCGCGAGCCGCTGAAAAGGATTGTGCTCGACCGTGCGGTAACCGACCTGCGCAGCGACCCGCAGGGCCGCCTCGTGGGCTATTCGCCCAAGGAAGAAGCCTCGGTGTTCTATATCTGGAACGTTAAGTTCCACCAATAAAATAGATGATGAAATTATATATAATCGGAGTCTTAATTTTGACTCTGATAACGGCATGCTCACACAAACGACCCTCTGATGTTACAAATTCAAACGACGTAAACTTCAAGGACAGGGTATCGCTGACGGCAGATTCGGCGGCGATTGATGTGGTCATAAAGCCCGGCAACATCTATCGAGCTGACCCTTACATCATTGTAAGTGACGCTTCCGAATCGGTCGACAATCATTTTGCTGTATTTGACAAGGATTTGAAATACTTGTATTCGTTTTGCCGCTATGGACAGGGAGCAGATGAATGCATCATGCCCACAGTAGCGAAGAACATGCCTGCGGGACAATTCCTGGTGCGCGACCATGCCAACAACAGATATTACCGGTATGAGCTCAGTGACAGCGGAGCCGTGATGACAGAATCGTTCAGGGTGCCGGGCATGAATGATTACGAATCCTTATGGGAAATAAACCACCTGCACGACAACGTGTATGCGGTAAAGGGTGTTGCGCCCAAAAAGGCTGTAAGGCGAATTATGGACTTTTCCAAAGGATACGCACTCGACAGCATACCTCCGACGTTCGATTTACCGTCGATCATGGGGCGGGACTATTACACGGAATTTGATGATTGCTGGCTGGTATCGAACGGGGAAAAATTTGCCTGCGCGTATTATTTTATCGACTGTATCGAATTCGGACGCATAGATAACGACCGCATGATTGTCGAGAAAAAAGTGGGATGCGACACTCCGCCTGAATTTCACCGATTTACCGACGAAGTACTAACCGGCAAGTATAAATACAATGTAGATTATAATATCGTATATTACGAATGGTTGTTCTGCACCGACAAAACGGTATATGCATCGTACTTCGGCGAACCGTGGGGCGATATAAAAAAACATTCTTCGCGCATAGTATCATATAGCGTCGACGGCTCTGCGGAAATCGAATATTCCATCAATGTGCCATTGTCGTCGTTTATCGTACTTGAAGACACCGGACGGATAATAGGTGTGAACGCAGACAGATCGGATGACAGTTTCTATGTCTACGACTATAATTAAACTGATAATACCATAGCTTTAAAACAAATGTATTCTTATCAACTGAAAACTACTATGCTTCTGGCAGGGCTGCTGATGTGCGCATGCGCCGGAAAGCAGCAGGGCGAGGAGCGAGCCGAGGGGGAAGCAGAGTATCTGACGCCCAAGTTCGGCGAGGAACAGGCAATGGCTGTCGCTGACAGCGTGGTGATCGCCGAGCAGTTCAAGACCTACAACTGGAAGGTGGGCGATGGCCGACTGGCTGTGCAGGACATGAGCAACAAGGATATCCTCAAAGTATATTCGTGGCCCGGTGGCGAACGCATCATGAGCGGCGTAAACCTCGGGCAGGGGCCAGATGAGTTTGTGGTGATAAACGGCGGCGATGCGGCCGATGACAGGCATTTCCTTCTCTATGACATCATGAAACGAAGCGCCATGCTGTTTGACTTCTCTGGCGACAGCATACGCAATCCCGAGCCGCTTGATCTGTTTGTGGACGCCGACGGGCGCACCAATCCATATACTTATATCACTCAGGTGAACGACTCGCTGTATTTGATGAAAATGGATTCATTCGACAAATCGAGCTGGCAACTTGCCAACCTGAAATCGGGTGAATTAAAGTGGGAACACGACAATCCATTACGAAATCCGGAATTGGCATACTCACCTTATGACTTCATACAAAACGTCGAGGGTGAGACTATGGCCGCAGTTTATCGTTATATTAATCTGGTGGAGCTGTATGACTTCTCGGAAGCTGACGGTCTGAAACTGTCGAAATGTTTCGGCGATAACAAGGATCAGTCTGAAATTCCGGAACATGATTGGGTCAACTATTACCTTGCTGCTTTTGCATGCGACGGCAAGCTGTATTGCCTGCGCTCGTCCGATGGGGGCGAAGAGGGCAATGTAGTGGAGGTGTACGACTTAGCCAAGCGCGAGCCGATGAAAAGGATTGTGCTCGACCGTGCGGTAACCGACCTGCGCAGCGACCCGCAGGGGCGCCTCGTGGGCTATTCGCCCAAGGAAGAAGCCTCGGTGTTCTATATCTGGAATGCCGATTAAGATGTCACTAAAAATAAGAAAATAATAATCAGATTCATTATTCGGATTAAACGAGGGGCTGTGTCAAAAATAGACGCAGCCCTTAAATTTTGAGTACAACGGACGATACCGCAGATTTGCCGGTGTGGAAATAATTTTGTAATTTCGTTTCCTGAATCACATTATCAACATAAACACTATACATAAATATATAAAGACATCATACCATGAGGACTATATGCGTGGCCGTATTGGCCTTGTTTACAGCGCTATCAATGTTGGCAAAGCCGTTTGAGCACGGTATTATCCCGGAGCCGGCCGAGGTTGTGAAGAGCGGCGAAGGGACATTCAGGCTGCAGCGCGGAACGCCGATAACGGTGTCGGACAATTCGGTGGCATTCGAGGCAAGGTATCTGGCCGACTATACCGACCGCTACCTCGGCATACCACTCAGCACAGCTCAGACATCCGCAAAGCAGGCTGTAACGCTTGTCAACGCGAACAACGGCGGCACTCCGGGCGGCTATCGCCTGACTGTTGATGCCGGGGATGGCGTGAGGATCGAGGGCAACGACGCGACGGGAGTGTTCTATGGAGTGCAGACGCTGATACAGCTGCTGCCGACACGCGCCGGCGTGGTGCCACTACTGCCCGAGGTGAGCATCAACGACTATCCGCGATTCGGATACCGCGGCATGCACCTCGATGTGGCGCGGCATTTCTTCCCGGTGGAGTTTATAAAGAAATATATCGACTACATGGCCATGCACAAGCTCAACTACTTCCACTGGCACCTGACCGACGACCAGGCATGGCGCATAGAGCTGAAATGCTATCCCGAGCTGACCCAGCGGGGCTCGGAGCGCGAGGGCGAGATATTCGGACTGTATCCGGGCAAATACCAGGAGCTGCCATACGGCGGCTACTATACACAGGAACAGATAAAGGATGTGGTGCAGTATGCGGCCGAGCGTCACATAACGGTGATACCCGAGATCGACATTCCCGGGCATTGCATGGCAGTGCTGGCGACGTTTCCGCAGTTCAGCACCACGCCCGACGAGACCAAGAAATGCGCGCTGACGTGGGGAATATTCAATAAATTCAACAACGTGCTGGCACCGACGCCCGAGGTGTTTGAATTCCTGACCAAGGTGTTCAGCGAGGTATGCGAGCTGTTTCCGGGACAATATATCCATACGGGCGGCGACGAGTGTGCCAAGAAGTGGTGGCAGGAAAGCGATCTGACGCAGAAATTCATGCGTAAACATGGCATTGAGGACGAGAAGGCCCTGCAAAGCTACTTCGTACACCACGTGCAGAAAGTGGTGGAAGGCAAGGGCAAGACGCTCGTGGGCTGGGACGAGGTGCTGCAGGGCGGCATATCGGAGGACTGCGTGATAATGAACTGGCGGCAGCCCAAACACGGCCGCGAGGCAGCGCGCACCGGCCACAAGACAATCTCGAGCTGCTCGGGCTGGAGCTACTTTAATATAAAGGAAAGCCGGCGCGACCCTGTTATAGGTGCCGGCGGACAAAGGGGATTGCCAATGGAAAAAGTTTACAAATTCCAGATAGTCCCCGACTCGCTTACAAATGAAGAACAAAAGCTGATAATCGGAGCACAAGGCTGCCTGTGGAGTGAATATATACCCACGACGTGGAAAGCGGAATATTTTGTGTTTCCACGCATGTCGGCGCTGGCCGAGAACGTGTGGACGCCCGAGGAGAAGAAGGACTGGGAGAATTTTGCCCGGAAAGTGGAGCGGCAGACCGAGCGCTACGACCTGTGGGGAGCCCGCTACTCCGACGCCTTCTTCCGCACCAACGACATCAGCCGCTACCGCTGAGCTGCGGGCGCCGGTAAAGCGCCGTTTTGCGATGTGGGGGATTTTTTGTATCTTTGCGCTTTAATTGTGTATAGATATGTCAGTAGATAAGATTATATCGTCGGCCGTGAGCCGTGCAGTGAAGGAACTATATGGCGTGGATACGCCGGCCGAGTCGATTGTACCCCAGGCGACCCGCAAGGAGTTTGAGGGCAACATGACCGTAGTAGTGTTTCCGTGGGTGAAGGCTGCCCGCAAGAGTCCCGAAGCCGTGGGCGCCGAGATTGGCGCGTGGCTCGAGGCCAACGAGCCGGCTGTGGCCCGCTACAATGTGGTGAAGGGCTTCCTCAACCTTGTGATAGAGCCGACATTCTGGAACGGCGTGCTGGCGTCGATCGCCGCCGACAAGGACTACGGCTTCCGCAAGGCCGACGACAAGTCGCCCCTGGTGATGGTCGAGTACTCGTCGCCCAACACCAACAAGCCGCTGCACCTGGGCCACGTGCGCAACAATCTGCTGGGCTACTCGCTGGCCGAGATACTGAAAGCCTGCGGCAACCGCGTGGTGAAGACCAATATCGTGAACGACCGCGGCATACACATATGCAAGTCGATGCTGGCATGGCAGAAATGGGGCGAAGGTGCCACTCCCGAAAGCGCCGGTGTGAAGGGCGACCACCTGATCGGCGACTACTACGTGGCATTCGACAAGCACTACCGCGCTGAGGTGCAGCAGCTCATGGACGAGAAAGGCATGAGCAAGGAAGAGGCCGAGGCAGCGTCGCCGCTGATGGCCGAGGCCCGCGACATGCTGCGCCGCTGGGAAGCCGGCGACAAGGAGGTGCGCGCCCTGTGGGAGATGATGAACGGCTGGGTATATGCCGGCTTCGACGCCACCTACAGGCGCATGGGCGTGGACTTCGACAAGATATACTATGAGTCGCAGACCTACCTTGAGGGCAAGGAGAAGGTACTCGAAGGCCTCGAGAAGGGCATCATGTACCGCAAGGACGACGGCTCGGTGTGGGCCGACCTCACCGCCGACGGCCTCGACCACAAGCTGCTGCTGCGCTCGGACGGCACATCGGTGTACATGACCCAGGATATCGGCACGGCCAAGATGCGCTTTGCCGACTACCCCATCGACAAGATGATATATGTGGTGGGCAACGAGCAGAACTACCACTTCCAGGTACTGTCGCTGCTGCTCGACAAGCTCGGCTTCAAGTGGGGCAAGGACCTTGTACACTTCTCCTACGGCATGGTGGAGCTTCCCTCGGGCAAGATGAAGAGCCGCGAAGGCACGGTAGTCGATGCCGACGACCTGATGGAATCGATGGTGCGCGACGCCCGCCGCGTATCGGACGAGATGGGCAAGATACAGGGCATGAGCGACGAGGAGAAGGACGCCGTGGCCGAGATCGTGGGCCTGGGCGCACTGAAATACTTCCTGCTCAAGGTCGACCCGCGCAAGAACATGATGTTCAACCCCGAGGAGTCGATCGACTTCAACGGCAACACCGGGCCTTTCATACAATATGCGTATGCGCGCATGCGGTCGGTACTACGCCGCGCCGCCGAGGCCGGACACAGCATCGGCGACTACTCGCAGGTGACTCCCTGCGAGCGCGAGATAGCACTGATACAGCGTCTTACCGACTTCCCGTCGACAGTGGCCGAAGCAGGGCGGTCGTATTCGCCGGCACTGATAGCCAACTATGCCTACGACCTGGTGAAAGAGTACAACCAGTTCTACCACGACTGTCCGATACTGCGCGAGGAAGACGCCGCCAGGCTGTCGCTGCGCCTGGAGCTCACCGAGGTGACAGCCCGCACCGTGGCCGCAGCCATGAGCCTGCTGGGCATCCGGGTACCGGAAAGGATGTAATCCGAGTTCTCAGTGTTCTCGGAGGCACCGCTAAACCTTTAAGCCCGCAGCTTGTCTTATTATAGGATACTCTCTCTAATTCTTTAAACACGAAATATGAATTACGACGTAAACAACTACAACCAGTACACCGGCGCGTCGACGCTGCAGTCGACCGTGGCCTCGGCCATGAAGAAGGTGTACGTGAAGATGACTATCGCGCTGCTCGTCACCGCCGTAGTGGCGCTGTTCTGCTCCACGAGCCAGACATTCATACAATTCTATGTGACCAACCGGTGGTTCATGTGGGCCATGGTGATTCTCGAGCTGGGCATGGTATTCGGCATCTCGGCCGGCATCAGCAAGCTGTCGTCGCCCACGGCCACGGGACTGTTCTACCTGTTTGCGGTAGTCAACGGCCTGATGCTCACGCCCATATTCATGGTATACACCATGACGTCGATAGCCAAGACATTCTTTATCACAGCCGGCACGTTCGGCGCGATGAGCATATTCGGCTATACGACCAATCAGGATCTCACCAAGATAGGTAACATACTGTTCATGGCTCTGATAGGCCTTATCATCGCATCGGTGGTGAATATCTTCACCCACAGCACGACGCTCGACTGGATAATCTCGATAGCCGGCGTGATAATCTTCGTGGGCCTTACCGCCTGGGACACCCAGCAGATCAAGCGCATGGCACAGATGATGCCGGCCGACCAGGTCGGTCGCCTCGCCACACTCGGCGCTCTGAGCCTGTATCTTGATTTCATCAACCTGTTCCTGTACCTGCTCCGTTTCTTCGGTTCGTCGCGCGACTGATATGCTGCAACGCATACGGGCTTTCGTGCCCGCATATGTCGACCTCATAAAGCTGGGTCTGCCGATTCTGGTGGCCCAGCTTGGCTTTATTGTAGTCGGCTTTGCCGACAATATCATGGTGGGACACTATTCCACCGAGGCGCTTGCATCGGCATCGTTTGTCAACAACCTGTTCAACGTGGCGATGTTCTGCTGTATCGGCTTCACCTACGGCCTGCTGCCGCTGGCGGGAGCCCTCTTCGGCCGCGGAGAGCACGAGCGTATAGGCGCACTCACCCGCACCGCACTGTGGCTCAACACCATATACACCGTGGCCGTGTTAGGAGTGATGACCGTGATATACTTCAACGTCGAGCGGCTGGGGCAGCCCGTGGAGCTGATACCGCTCATCAAGCCCTACTACATTCTGGCGCTCGCCGGCATGGTGCCCGTGGCGATATTCAACGTATTGGCCCAGTGGAGCTATTCGATCAACAACACGGCCCTGCCGATGTGGATAATCCTCGGCACCAATGTGATGAACATAGCCGGCAACTATTGCCTGATATACGGCCACTGGGGCATGCCTGAGCTGGGCCTGTTCGGCGCCGGCCTCAGCACTCTGGCCGCCCGCGTGGCGGGGCCGGTGGCCATGCTGGCCGTAATGCTGTGCGCGCGCCGCTTTGCCCGCTACCGCGCCGGAATACTGCACACCGCCTCGCGCAAGGGCGATGTAAGGCTGTTGTGGCGCACGTCGCTGCCTGTGTCGATGCAGATGACCTTCGAGAGCGGCTCGTTCACCGCGGCGGCGGTCATCGTGGGCTGGCTCGGAGCGGTTCCGCTGGCCGCCTTTCAGGTGTGCGTCATCGTGGGTATGCTGGGCTTCTGCCTCTATTACAGCATCGGCAGCGCCGTGGCCGTGAAGGTGTCGAACGCCGCCGGCGAGGGTTCCAAGGCGGGAATGCGCCATACGGCATGGGCCGGCTATCATGTGATGCTGGCCGTGATGACGGTGTCGTGCACGATATTCGTGGCCGGCGGCCGGCATCTGATGGGAGCGTTTTCCAACGACCCCGCCGTAATCACTCTGGCCACCTCACTGCTGCTGCCGCTGGTGGTATATCAGCTCGGCGATGCCACGCAGATCACATTTGCCAACGCTCTGCGCGGCACCTCACATGTGATGCCGATGCTGTGGATAGCCTTCGTAAGCTACATCATGATCGGCATCCCGGCCACCTACATAATGTGTTTCCCGGCCGGACTGGGGACCTATGGTGTGATACTGAGTTTCTCGGTGTCGCTGTTCATCGCCGCCGGTCTGTTCCTGCGCTCCTTCCTGCGGGTTACACGCGAGTGAGGCGTGCGAAGGCCGTCGATTTGAGCCACGATGCCCGGTGTAGCGCCGTTGATATAATCGGCGGCCTGCGGGCGCCTTTCATGAATGAGGCTTCTGTCCGCGTTCACCTGAGCCTGATGGCTCCGGTGAACGCGGTTACGAGTAAATCGGCGGGCTTCGCACGCACCCTGTCTATAGTCGCCCGTCCGCTACACGGTCTCTTCTTCAACTCCACAGGAGTAACGAACTATTCAGTTAATACTAACATTCTAAATGCAATATATTAATTATAGTTAAATATCGCCTTATTTTTTGAATTTAATTGTTTACGTGTCAAATAAATCGTATCTTGCGCCCAAATCAATCACAAATCAATATTTGCTATGAAAAAGGCGCTTTTCCTAATGCTATTACCGCTATTAATGGCGTGCAGCAACGAAACAGACGGACCTCAGCAGGAGGATCCCGATAATAAGCCGAATGATAAAGTAGTAGCAGAGGACGTTGAACCGCTGCCTACGTTGAAATCGATAGACGTATCGGCCGACGAAAAAGAGGTACTAAACGCCCTGATGGAAGTAAGCTTTGATATCAACAGCTCACTTGCTCAGCAATTAGAATTATCACATATTGAAAATAATAACAGCAATTATTGCCTGTCACCGATAAGCATAGTTGCCTGCATGAGTCTTATTGCCAATAGTCTTGACAGTCCGAAAAAAGAAGAAATGGTGAAAATGCTCGGCTGTGATAATATCGAGGAGCTAAATATGTTGAATAAAAAGTTGTTGCAATATCTACCGGCACCGGAGAACGGTGTGGATATGCGTATTGCCAACTCTACATGGTATCATAATGGGCTCTCGGTAACGGACGCATACCGAAATCTGATGGCCGATAATTTTGGCGCGCCGGTATATGGTCGCAATTTCAAGGATATTGCGACACCGGCGGAGATGGATTCATGGATTGAAAAGAATACAAATGGCATGATTAAAGATATTATTAAAGGGATACCTAATTCAATCATGATCATGTGGATAAATGCAATGTATTTTGAAGGGTGCTGGTCGAGAAAATTCGATGTAGCAAACACAACAAAAGCAACCTTTAACGGCACGAACGGTGAATCAACCGTGGAGATGATGAAAAAAACTGAAGTCATGGAATATGCTGAAACCATGGGGCTGAAAATGGTATCTATTCCATTCAAGGGCGAGAATTACTATCTTGACATCATCTTACCGACTGATGATCAAAACGATGTAACCACACTGCTGAACACAGAGAGATATAAAGCACTGATAAACGATCAGGAAAACCACAAAATCAATCTCGAGTTACCAAAGTTCAAACAAGAAATGACGGCTGATCTTTCGACTGTATTAACGTCAATGGGTATGCCGCATCATGATCTTCGCTTCACAGGTATCGGTTTCCCCGAAAATTATGTATATAATAATATCGACGTACTTCATGCGGCTAAATTTGAGGTCGATGAAAATGGAGCAAAGGCAGCTGCCGTAACTGTATCTACTGTAACAAGCACCGGTGAAGAGCCAGAATATAAGGAAATAGATATGGTAGTTGACCGACCGTTCTTCTACATAATCCGCAATCACAGAACCGGAGCACTGGTAATGATGGGCAATGTGAAGAATCTCTGAACGGAATAAATTACTTCACGACAACATCGCCGGCGAGGGACGTAATCTGTATGAGCTCTACTCAACAGAACTCCCTTGCCGGCAATATGTGCAATCGCACCATGTGATCTTAGAGTTGCACCTCTACGAGGCACCTAACAAGGGATGGGTGTCGGATGATGATATGCAGGGTACATGCGAAGGCCGCCGATTTGAGCCACGATGCACAATGAAGCACCGTTGATATAATCGGCGGCCTTCGCACGTCCCTGCCTAACATCGCCCGTCCGCTATGCGGCCTCTTCTTCAACTCTATAGGGGTATATGAGTTAATAATTGTTAAATAAAACGGTAATAGGGTTGTGAATAGGATTTTTCGTCGTATTTTTGAAAGCTAAATATGTATCAAGGCAGAGTTTGATACATAGGAATGCGACTACCTGACATCTGAAAATACTTAAAACCGTAAATATTAACTCTTTAAAGAATCGATGAAACTAAAACTGTTTCTATTGGCGCTCGTAGCGGCCGTGATGCCGCTGATGGCGCAGACCCGGACGGTGAAAGGCATCGTTGTGGACGGCTCCACCGAGCAGCCGCTGCCCGGCGCGCTGATATCGGCCGGCCCCAACCGCATAACCACCAATGCAGACGGCAGCTTCACAATCACGCTCCCGGCCAATGTGGGAGCCCTCAACGTATCGTATGTGAACTTCGACAACCAGCTTGTGGATGTGAACGGCGACGAGGTGGTGATACGGCTTAATCCGACTGCCACTGAGACCGACTTTTTTGACGAGAACGACGACCTGATATTCGACGAGGGCCTGCTTGAGGACGAGAACGAGAACTCGCAGGGTATCGCAGCCCTTACCGGTGCCAACGACGATATATTCTACAGCACGGCATCGTACAACTTCGGGCCGATGTACTTCCGCTACCGCGGTTACGACAGCCAGTATCAGGCAGTGTATGTGAACGGCGTGCAGATGAACGATCTGGTGCGCGGCCGCTTCAACTTCTCGTCGCTACTGGGTATGACCTCGCGCGCATTCCGCAACAAGACTACCGGCATAGGCCTGCAGGCCAACAACTTCGGCTTCGGCGACATCGGCGGCGCGGTGAACTACAACACCGTCACCGACGCATACGCCACGGGCTTCAACGGCAATGTGTCGTACACCAACAGCAACTATATGCTGCGTGGCATGGTGACCTATGCATCGGGCCTGAACAAAAAGGGCTGGGCATTCACCGTGAGCGCCATAGCCCGCTATGCCAAGGAAGGTATCATCGAGGGTACATTCTACAACTCGGGGGGACTCTTCCTCTCGCTCGAGAAGTATTTCAACAAGAACAACCAGCTGGTGCTCACCGCCTGGGGCGGCCCCACACAGCGCGCCACGGCTACCGCCACCTATCAGGAGGTATACGACCTGATGGACAATAACCTATACAACCCCAACTGGGGCTGGTATCAGGGCAAGAAGCGCGCCGCCCGCGTAACCGAGACCTACGATCCCACGGCCATGCTCAACTGGCTCTACAAAAAGGGCAATACGCAGATCAACACCGCGGCCGCCGTATCCTACAACTACTACAACCGCTCGGCCCTGCAATATTACAAAGCCAACGACCCCAACCCGACCTATTACCGCTATCTGCCTTCGTACTATCTCGATGACGACGGCCAGCCCACCGAGCAGAGCGAGTATTACACCTGGCTGTGGAAGAACGACGAGAGCTTCTCGCAGATCAACTGGGACAACCTCTATCAGGTGAACCAGCTCAACAACGTAACTAACGAGGGTCTGCCCAAGGACGAGCAGCAAGGCGCCAGCTACATATTGGAAAACCGCATCAACACCACGCTCAACCTCAAGCTCAACTCGTATGTGAACACACGCCTCAATCCGTGGCTCACACTGCAGGGCGGCGTTGCCGCAAGCTATGCCAACTCGGCCAATTACAAGACTATACGCGACCTGCTGGGCGGTGAGTTCTGGATCGACGTGGATCCGTTCTCGGACCGCGACATCACCCTTGCTCCCGACAATCTGGTGAACAACTTCAACTATCCCGATCCCTACCACCACCGCGTGTACAAGGGCGACAAATTCGGCTATGACTACAATATCCGTGTACTCAACTTCAACGCATGGCTGCAGAATCAGGTGACACTGCCGCGCTGGGACATCAACTACGGCTTCAAGGTGAGCCACACACAGATGCAGCGCGAGGGCCACATGCGCAACGGACGCGCTCCAGAGAACTCGTACGGCAAGGGCAAGTGGCAGGTATTCGACAATCTGGGCTTCAAGGCCGGCGCCACTTTCAAGGCCGACGGCCACAATTACATAGCTCTGCGCGGCGAATATGAAACCCGCGCCCCGCTGGCCGACAACATCTACCTGATGCCCCGCGTAAAGAACGACGTGGTGGCCAATGCCGAGAGCGAGGCCATATACACCGCCGACCTGAGCTATATATGGAACTACCGCCGGTTCCGCGGCGCCGTGAGCCTCTTCGGCACGATGAGCGACAACGGCATCGAGCGCAACGGCTTCTACGACGAGCAGGTGAACACCTATACCTACTTCGTGCTCTCGGGCGTGAAGAAGGTGTACAAGGGTGTAGAGCTGGGTATGTCGTACAAAATCACCCCGTCGCTCACCGCCACATTCGCAGGCACTTACTCGCGATTCCAGTACAAGAACAATCCTCAGGGCACACACACCTACGAAAACGGACTCCAGGAGGACAAGACCCAGACCGTCTATCTCAAGAACTATTACGTAGGCTCGACACCGCAGTTTGCCACCAATCTTGGCCTTGACTGGGCCGCGCCGGGCATGTGGTTCTTCAATATCAACGGCACATATCAGGGCGACGCCTACGTGAACCTGTCGCCGGCATATCACGAGAAACTTCCGAATCTGTGGACTCAGTACCCCACCCCCGAGAAACTCGAAGCCAAGATAAAGGAACTGTCGGTACAGGACAAGCTCAAGAACGCCTTCACGCTCAACGCATCGATAGGCAAGGTAATCTACCTCAACAGCAAGCTCACGCTCAACCTCAACCTCAGCGTCAACAACATCCTCAACAACCGCGATGTGGTGACCTACGCATACCAGCAGGGCCGTATCGACACCAAGAACTACGACCGCAACAAGTATCCCAACCGATATTCGTACGCCCAGGGCATACGCGTATTCTTCAACGCCGGTATACGTTTCTAATACATCTAAGAACCATATAAAGAATCCTTCTCAATCATGAAAAAGATTTCAATATACGGCCTTGCCGCTCTGACACTCGGCGCCGCACTGGCGCAGGGCTGCTCGGACAACTGGGAAGAGCCCGCCATGGCGGTACCGACCTTCCCCGAAGGCACCGAGGCCAACATCACCATCGCCGAGCTGAAGGCCATGTACTGGCAGGACCAGGACGCCTACGGCACCACCATCGGCACCGCCGAGGACGGCAGCCACTATACCATCATCGGCACCGTGACCAGCTCGTGCACGGCAGGCAACATATACAAGTCGCTCTACGTACAGGACGCCACAGGCGCCATCTGCATCGGTGTGGATACCTCGGCTGTATCGTCGGCCTATCCGCAGGGACCGGCTCTGGCCATCGATGTAACCGGCCTGTGTATAGGCCGCTTCAACGGCGCCATGCAGATGGGTACGCTCGTAGGCACCGGCGTGAACCGTATCACGATGCCCGAGCTGCGCCCCCACGTCAAGATCGACTTCTTCAAGGGCAAACTCGACACGCTCACCGTCGACATTCCGACAATCAACGCGGCAATGGGCTCGGCCGAGGGCAAGATACAGTACGGCGGCCGCCTGGTACGCATCGACGGCGTACACTTCACAGAGGCCGGACAGCCCTTCGCGGCCAACGGCAACACTACCTCGCGCACCCTTATGGACGAGCAGGGCAACCGCATCATCATCTACAATAGCTCGTATGCCGACTTTGCCAACAAGCTGCTGCCCACCGGCACCGGCTCGGTAGTAGGCATCCTGAGCAACTACCGCACCACCTGGCAGATACTGCTCAACGATGTGGAGGGTCTCATTGGCTTTGATCCCATACAGGACGGCGGCGGCAACGAACCCGGCAATCCCGACGAGCCGACCAATCCCGGCACACCCGAGGGCAAAGGCACAGCCGAAGATCCCTATAACGTCACCGCAGCTGTCAATGTGGCAAAAGAGCTCGCCGACGGCCAGAAAGTAGCGGCCTATGCCAAGGGCAAAGTAGAATCAATCAAGGAAATAGACGCCGGCAACTATGGCAATGCAACCTATAACATCACCGACGGTTCAAACACACTCACCGTATTCCGCGGCTACAGCCTCAACGGCGCCAAGTTCACATCGGACGATGAAATCAAGGTCGGCGATGAGTTGGTAATCAGCGGTGATCTTGTCAACTTCAAGGGCAACACACCGGAATTTGCCCAGGGCAGCCGTATCATCAGCATCAACGGCCAGGGCGCTCCCGAAGAGCCGGTTGATGAGTCGGTATTCCTGAGTGCAAGCAGCGACAAGGGTGCCGAAGGCTGGACTCTCACCGGAGAAAATAAATGGACGTGGGAGAGTTACAGCGGCAAGTATTACCTCAACATATCGTGCCAGAACGACCCGCAGACCGAGGACCTCTACGCCATATCGCCCGTAATCGACCTTGCCGCCACCGGCTACAAGAGCATGTCGTTCATGCACGCGGCCAAGTTCCAGACCGGCGGCTTCAAGGAAAAATGTCAGATCGGTATCCGCGAGGAAGGAGCCAAAGAATGGACAGTGCTGAAATTCACCGGCTACCCCGGCACAGAAAACTGAACATTCGTCAACTCGGGCGACATCGACATCAGCGCGTACGCCGGCAAGAAAGTACAGATTGCCTTTATCTACGGCGCCGGCTGCACCGACAAGTGGGAAATCAACGACCTCAAATTCGCCAAATAAACAACATAATCTCAGACAATGAACACTCTGAAATCATATATAATCGGCGCCATGGCCCTCGTGGCAGCAGGCACGCTGACCGCCTGTCAGGACCACTTCGACGAGCCCGACATGGGCGAGGCTCCCGTAGCCACGCTGGAGGCCAACACGACCCTCGCCGAGTTCAAGGAAATGGTGTGGCAGACCTCCGACAACTACTGCGAGCAAGTGTACACCAAAGAATGGTATGAAGCCAAGAAAAACGGTCAGGAACCCACCGAGGCCATGAAGACCGATGGCACACACATCGTGGTCAAGGGCCGCGTAGTGTCGTCGGACTATGCCGGCAACTGCTTCAAGTACATCGTACTGCAGGACGGCACTGCATCCCTCAACTTCTCGATCGACTCATACAACCTGTACCTCACCTACCGCCGCGGCCAGGAAATACTGGTCGACCTCACCGGCATGCACGCCGGCAAGTACCGCGGCCTGGAGCAGGTAGGCTTCCCCAGCTATAACTCGTCGATCAACGGCAACGAAACCTCGTTCATGGGGCCGCAGATATTCCGCCGCCACATGCAGCTCAACGGATTCCCCACCCTCGCCGAGATCGATACCGTCACCATCAACAGCATAAGCGAACTGGGCGTCACCCCTGCCGAACTGCGCAAGTGGCAGAGCCAGCTCATCCGCATCAACAACGTGGCCTTCGTGCCCGATGATGTCCCCACCCTGTCGGAATACCATTCGAGCGGCGTGTCGCACAATATCCAGGACGCCGAAGGCAACAGCATAGCCATACGCACCTCGGGCTACGCCAATTTCTGGAATATGGAAGTGCCCGAGGGCCGCGGCGACATTGTAGCCATCCTCGGCTACTACGCTACCATAGGCCAAAGCGGCGCATGGCAGCTCACCCTGCTCGACGCAGCCTCGCTGATGAACTTCGGCAATCCGACAGTGCCCAGCGGCTCGCAGGGTAATCCTTACACCGTGGCACAGGCCATAGCACTCCAGGCCAACGGCGACGGAGGCAACGGCTGGGTACGCGGCTATATCGTGGGCACAGTAGCACCGGAAGTGGAGAATGTCGCATCGAGCGAAGATGTGGAATGGAGCGACAACCCCATACTGGGCAACACAATGGTTATTGCTCCCGATCCCGAATGCAGGGACGTGGCACAGTGCCTCGTAGTGGCTCTGCCGCAGAACTCGGCCCTCTACGCGCAGTCGCTGCTCGCCAACCCCTCCAACTATAAGAAACAGATCGATATCCGCGGCTCGCTGCAGAGCGTGATGGGCACCTTCGGCCTCAGCAACAGCGGCAACACCGGCGACTTCAAGATCGAAGGCCAGACCGAAGTAACCGTCCCCGACGGCGACGGCTCGCAGGACTCGCCCTACAATGTGACACAGATCATCGCCAAGGGCGCCGACAACTCGGAGACCGGCGTATGGGTCAAGGGCTACATCGTAGGCTCGGTACCCGACAAATACTGGTCGGGAGCCGAATTCGGCGTAAGCGCCACATCGTCGGAGACCAACCTTGTGCTCGCTCCCACAGCCGACTGCAACGACATCAACAAGTGCATACCGATTCAGTTGCCCGCAGCTATCCGCGGCGCTCTCAACCTCAAGGCCAACCCGGGTAACCTCGGTCGCCTCATCTCGCTGAAAGGCAACGCCTTGAAGTTCTTCGGCGTAGCCGGCCTCAAGGAGACATCCGAGTATGTATTCGACGGCGACACCCCCACCCCGCCATCACCCGAGGCAGGGCTCACCCTTCTCGGTAAAGCCGAAGCTGCCGAAACAGCTCTGAAAGGCTGGACAATCGCCAACACATCAGTGTGGACATGGAAAGTATACAACGAAGCCGGATACCTCAACGGCTCGGCCTTCGGCTCCACCTTGTCAGAAGACGCATACGCAATATCGCCTGTTCTCAATCTTGCCGGCAACACTACGGTAAGCGTATCATGGGATCACGCCGCCAAATTCCAGGACGCCGGCCTCCGCACACTTAACGGCTTTGCAGTACGCGAAGAGGGCGCAAGCGCCTGGACAATGCTTAGCATACCTGCATGGCCTGCAGCCGGAGCATGGACATGGAGCAATTCGGGCAGCATAGACCTTAGCGCCTATGCCGGAAAGAAGATACAGGTCGCCTTCAAATACGGCGCAGGATGTACCGATACATGGGAAATCCGCGATCTCAAATTTGTCAGCGACGGTACAATCGTCAATGAAGGTGCCGGAAGCGACACTCCCGTTACGCCCCCTACCCCGCCGGTTACCGACGACACCAAGGGCAACTTCAACAGCTTCAACAACGGCGAGCCCAAGAGCACCTACGGCACATATACCAATGCTACCGGCTGGACAGCCGAAAACTGCGCCATACTTAGTGGCTACGACGGCGAGGGCGACGGCACCAACCCGCGCTTTGCCTTCATCGGCTCGCCATCGACATTGGCTCCCACCCTCAACGGCAACAGCACTAAGCCGGGCAAGCTCACCTCCCCCACCCTCGCCGGCGGTTGCGGCAAGCTCACCTTCAACTACGGCTTTGCGTTCAACGAAACCTCCGACACTAAGTTCACCGTCAGCATCAAGCAAGGCGACAAGGTGGTAAAGAGCGAGACAGTGACCGTAGCCAAGGCCGACTGGGTCAAGTTCAAGGTCTACAACTTCTCGATGGACGTAAATGTGACCGGCGACTTCTCGATCGAAATCGTGAACGACTGCGCCGGCGCACAGACCACCAACAAGGAGCGCGTGTCGATCTGGAACCTCACATGGACTGAATAAATTTTAAGGTTTTAATATTTTTAATTTTTTGGTATGAGGGGCGCCTTCGCAGTGATGCGAGGGCGTTCATTTTGTCTCGACGAATCTATGGCATATCGCACACGGATTGCATAAAGAGTAGCCGAATAGGTTGGACAAGATGTCAATTATCAGGCAGGCTGATATTTTTTCAGAGGGATATTTCGCCATGTCGGAAATTTATAGTAATTTTGGCAAAAACGTATAATTATGAGAACGAAATACAGCAGAGTCCTCCTCAAGCTCAGCGGCGAATCGCTGATGGGACATCAGGGCTACGGCATAGACAAAGACCGCCTCAACAGCTATGCCGAGCAGATAAAGGGCATAGTAGCCTCAGGCGTACAGGTAGCCATAGTGATCGGCGGCGGCAACATATTCCGCGGCCTGAGCGGCGCCGCCAAGGGATTTGACCGCGTGATGGGCGACCAGATGGGCATGCTCGCCACGGTGATCAACTCGCTGGCGCTGTGCTCGGCGCTCACCGCACTTGGTCAGGCGGCCCGCGTGTTCACGGCCATAAACATGTTCCCCATCGGCGAGCAGTACAGCAAGTGGAAGGCAATCGACGCCCTGGGGCGCCGCGAGGTAGCCATCATAGCCGGCGGCACAGGCAATCCCTTCTTCACCACCGACACCGGCTCGGCACTGCGTGCCGTTGAAGTCGAGGCCGACGTGATGCTCAAAGGGACGCGCGTCGACGGCATATATACAGCCGACCCCGAGAAGGATCCCACAGCCACTAAATTCTCGGAAATCACATACGACGAGATATACAACCGCGGCCTGCGCGTGATGGACCTCACCGCCACGGCTCTGTGCAAGGAGAACCACATGCCTATTGTAGTGTTTGATATGGACACGCCCGGCAATCTTGCCAAGGTAATAGCCGGCGAACCGATAGGCACACTGGTGTATTGAAAGAATGATTACAAACTTTAAAAACACAATACCAATGACAGACCCCCAGACTTATATCGCACCCGCCGAGGAGAAGATGGAAATGGCAGTAGCCTTTCTCGACGAAGCGCTTGCCCATATCCGTGCCGGCAAGGCCAACCCCAAGATTCTCGACGCTATCCGCGTGAATTACTACGGCTCGATGGCTCCGCTAAGCAATGTAGCCAATGTGGCCGTACCCGACGCGCGCACCATCACCATCACCCCGTGGGAGAAATCGATGTTCAAGGAAATCGAAAAGGCCATCATCAACTCGGAGCTCGGCATCATGCCCGAAAACAATGGCGAGGTGATACGCCTGTCGATACCGCCGCTCACCGAGGAACGCCGCAAGAACCTCGTGAAGCAGTCGAAAGGCGAGGCCGAGCAGGCCAAGATATCGGTGCGCAACGCACGCCGCGACGCCATCGAAGGCCTCAAAAAGGCAATCAAGCAGGGCATGCCCGAGGATGTAGAAAAGGACGCCGAGGCAAAAGTTCAGAAACTTCACGACAAATACCTCAAACGCATCGACGATCTGTTTGCCGCCAAAGAAAAAGAAATCCTTACCGTATAAGCACAAACACACAGGCCATAGCGGCGGAGGCGACGACACAACGGCACCTCCGCCGTTTTCTTGCCTCAAAAACAACTTTTAGGGTAGGGGAGGTGTAAATTTCACACCATTTTAACACACTGTAAGGAAATTATTTGTAACTTTGAAGCCCGAAAACATTTTAAGAATACTTAAAAACTGAAATATACCATGTTCAAGAAACTCATACTCGCAGTGATTGTAGCAGCAACCTGTGGCTTAACAGCTGTCGCTCAGGGCATGCAGGCCGCCGGCATCGCTTTCTACAACCTCGAGAATCTCTTCGACACCATACCCAACAACGACCTTGGCCGCGACCTGGAATACACCCCCGGCGGCAAAAACCAGTGGGACAGCCGCAAGTATGCCAACAAGCTGCACAATCTGGCCTATGCCATATCGCAGCTGCCTACCAAGATGACTCCCCGCGGACCGGTGATCATCGGCGTGAGTGAGGTTGAGAACCGCACCGTGCTCGAGGATCTGGTAAAGCAGCCCGAAATCGCCGCATGGAACCTGCAGATATGCCACCATGACTCGCCCGACCGCCGCGGCATCGACGTGGGCCTGCTCTACAATCCCAAGTATTTCAAGGTCGAGAATGTGACCAACCACCGCCTCACCGCCGTGCCCTTCGCCACCCGCGACCAGATGTGCGTGGTGGGCTCGCTGCTGGGCCAGCGCATCGGTATCATCGTCAACCACTGGCCATCGCGCCTCGGCGGTCAGGAACAGTCGTCGCCCAACCGCGAGGCCGCAGCCGAACTCTGCCTCGAAATCGCCGACTCGCTGTGGAAGACCGACCCCGCCATGGGCGTGATAATCATGGGCGACCTTAACGACGACCCGATGGACAAATCCTGCGCCAAGATCCTCGGAGCCAAAAAAGACGCCAAGGGCGTGGGTGAACATCAGTTCTACAACCCCTTCTGGAAGATGCTCGACGACGGCATCGGCACACTGGCCTACAAGAGCTCATGGAACCTCTTCGATCAGATAATCCTTTCGGGCAACCTCGTCAACACCACCGACAACCGCTGGCACATACAGCGCCCGATAGTGCACAATCATGACTTCCTGCGCGACACCGAGGGTACCCGTCAGGGCTATCCGCTGCGTACATTCGCCTCGGGCGCCTACCTCAACGGCTACAGCGACCACTTCCCCACCGAGGTGATCCTTATCCGCCGAGTGGAAAAGAAAAAATAACAATCCGACACTTAGAAACAACACTATAAACCTAATCAACAATTTTTTATGAAAAAACTTTTACTCTCGCTCGTAGCACTCTGCGGCTTTACCTGCGCCTTTGCCGGCACAGGTACCGAAGCAGATCCCTACACCGTGGCAGATATCATCGCCAAAGGGACCAGCGCTACAGAAACAAATGTCTATGTAAAGGGATTTATCGTAGGCTCAGCAACCGGTAAGGATTATGCCTCAGTAACATTCACTGCTGAAAGTGCCTCGAACACCAACTTCGTGATTGCCGATGCCGCCAACTGCACCGATGCAGCCACCTGCATTCCCGTGCAACTGCCGTCAGGACTCCGCGCTGACCTCAGCCTGCATCAGAAACCCGCAAATTTGGGTAAGGAAGTAATCCTCTGTGGTGACATCGCCAAGTATTTCGGCGTTCCGGGCTTTAAGAACACCAAATCATTCAAATGGGTAGGCGGCGGTGACACCCCCGTCGACCCCGACGATCCCAAAGACAAGACCACTCTGACTCTGCTCGACAACACGGCAAAGGATACCGACTGGACTCTTGACAACACTGTATGGTTATGGAAATCCAACGGCTATCTGAACGGCTCGGGCTATAACAAGACCCTCGAAGCCGATGCCTGGGCCGTATCGCCCGTCATCGACCTCACAGCCGCTACAACAGCTACTGTATCATTCGAGCATGCTGCCAAATTCCAAACTTCTCTGACAACCGAATGCGGCTTTGTAGTACGCGAATCGGGTACAACAGCCTGGAACAACCTCACAATCGCTACATGGCCCACAGCCGGCAGCTGGACTTTCGTATCGTGCGGCGACATCGACCTCAGCAGATACGCAGGTAAAAAGATCGAAGTAGCCTTCAAATATGGCAAATCGTGCACCGATACTTGGGAAATCAAGAACCTCACCTTCAAGGCCGACGCCGAAATCAGCGTCGTAGCTCCCGAAGTGAAGACTGTCGACTATGCCGACATCGCAGCATTCCTCACCGCTGCCAACACCACCGACAACAGCCGCATCACCGGCGCCACCACCGCAGTATATCAGAACGGCCGCTACCTGTGGCTCAAGGACAACTCGGGTGTAGTGCTCGCCTACAACGGCGGAGACATCGAGATGCCCAAATTCGCCAACGGCCAGACCGTAGAAGGCGGCATCACCGGCAAATATCAGAACTACTCGAACGGCCAACTCCAGATGTCAAACCTCGTAGCAGGCACATTCAAAGCAGGCGCACAGGGTGCAGAAGTAGAAGCCGAACTCCTTCAGGTAGAAGAAGTCGCCACCGATCTCGTCAACACCTATGTACGCTTTGAAGGTGTGACAGTAGCCGAAGGCACTGCAGCCAATAACTATGTAATGAGCGACGCATCAGGCGAAATCGCACTCTTCAACCAGTTCAACAACGCCCAGTACTACGATGTAGTTGAAGTCGCTACCGGTACAAACCTCACCGTTTACGGCTTCGTGGCTATCCACAGCGGCAATCTCCAGATCATGCCCGTGAAGGTTACTTCCGCATCGGGCAAGGAAGTTGTAGCCGCTCCTACCTTCTCCGTACCCGCCGGTGCTGTTGCTGAAGGCACAGAAGTGACCATCAGCTGCGCAACCGAAGGCGCCACCATCTACTACACCACCGACGGCACCAACCCCACCGCCGCATCGACAGTATACAGCACCCCTGTAGTGATCAACGAAGCCCTCACCCTCAAGGCTCTCGCAGTCAAGGACGGCATGGACGACTCAGCAATCGCTACCGCCGAATATACCATCAAGGCCAACGTTCCCGTAACCGGCAACGAAGCTATGTTCAACTTCGCCGAACCCGAGACCCTCTATCCTGCACAGTCAAAGCCCGAATCAGGCAAAGCTGTTGAAATTCCCGACGTAGTATTCAGCAACAACGGAATCAGCCTCGTCGGTACCGGTGGCGGCACAACCGTACGCCTGTGGCTATGCGGCTCACCAAACCATACAATCGAGTATCGCGTTTACAATGGCGGAAATATCACGATCTCCGCTCAGACCGGCTACAACATCAAGAGCGTGAAGTTTGAAGGTCAGCAACTCAATACCCTCCAGTATAAAGGAACTGCTTCCACAGACAATAACACTTACGAATGGACAGCAACCGAAGCTACTAACAGCGTTACTTTCGACGTCGTTACCAACGGTAACAACAAACGCGCCGACATCAACAAGGTTACAGTAGTCTTCGAAAAGACCACCGAGGGCATCGCCGACATCGAACTTGGTGAAGAAGCTCCCGCCGAATACTACAACCTGCAGGGTGTACGTATGGAAGGCGAGCTTACCCCCGGCCTCTACATCCGTCGCCAGGGCAACAAAGCCACCAAGGTTATCGTGAAGTAAATCCATCCAATACCCCATACTTAAAGAGCGGCCCGCCCGGACCGCTCTTTTTTTGCCCACTCCGCAAGCAAAACACCATCACACCGCGAGTGCCGGAGTAAGAAGCAAGCCCGGCACGTTGGCCGGAGGACAAGGGCAGGCATCAACGCCGCGCGAGGGTCGGAGGAAAAGGGTAAGCAAGGTTCGACGCAGCGCGAGGGTCGGAGACCCTCAAATAATGAGAGAACCCCAGGTGGAGCCTGGGGAGAAGGTGGAGCCTGTGGCCAAAGGGAGATATAGTCGGATAAGCCTCGGAGAGGCGTCTTGTGATATAAAGAAATTTGCGTAAATTTGCATTATGAGCAAAGTTACAGCA
>JAGANS010000015.1 GCA_017624155.1 Muribaculaceae bacterium
GTGGCAATAGCGTCAGGGCTCCACCTCTTCCCATTCCGAACAGAGAAGTTAAACCTGACCACGCCGATGGTACTGCGAAAGTGGGAGAGTAGGTAACCGCCCCCTATCCGAAGCCCGGACATCAACCGATGCCCGGGCTTCAATTTTTTAATAGTTTTATAACTCCACGATCATGAATATTGGTGATATGATTCCCGAGGTGCTGGGCTATGATGCCGAGGGCCGCCAGGTGAAGGCTTCCGATTTTGCCGGTAAGCCTCTTATCGTTTATTTCTACCCAAAGGACAATACGTCAGGATGTACAGCCGAGGCATGCTCGCTGCGCGACGGCTATGAGGCTCTCTGCGCCCGCGGCTTTGTCGTTATTGGCATCAGCAAGGACTCGCCCAAGAGCCATCTAAAATTTGCAGAGAAGTATACCCTGCCGTTCATATTGCTGAGCGACGAGTCGACAGAGGTCAATCAGGCCTTCGGAGTATGGCAGAAGAAAAAGATGGCCGGTCGCGAATACATGGGCACGGTGCGTACAACCTTCATCACCGATGCCACTCACCACATCACGCACATCATCACCAAGGTAGATACAAAAAACGCCGCTGCACAGATCGAATCCCTTCTTGACTCTTGATTTTTTTACAGCGTAAGCAGCCTGTTTTTCGTCATATTTTGCTAACTTTGCACCCACATAGCGAATATTAAAAATGATGGAGAATAAATTTGAATTAGTGGCCAAGACATTTCAGGGGCTTGAAGAAGTGCTGGCCGAGGAATTGCGCTCGCTCGGAGCAGAAAATGTGATGCCCGGAAGGCGAATGGTATCGTTTGAAGGCGACCTTGAGATGCTTTACAGGGCCAATCTGTCGTGCCGTACGGCGTTGCGTATCCTTAAGCCTTTTTTCAAATTCCGCGCAGGCGACCCCGACTCACTATACGAACATACCAAGGAGTATGACTGGTCGATATTGCTGTCGCCCGACAAGACGTTCTCCATTGAAACTGTGTCGAACTCCGAAGAGTTCCGGCATTCGCGCTTTGTCACCTACCGTGTGAAGGATGCCATTGTCGATTGGTTCAAGGACCGGTATGGCGAGGATAAGCGCCCCGGAGTCCGCCTCCAGGATGCGGACGTAATGATCAATGTTCATATCAATGGCCGTGATGTGACACTGTCGCTTGATTCGTCGGGCGAATCGCTCCATAAGCGCGGCTATCGTGTGGCCCAGACCGAGGCTCCGATCAACGAAGTACTGGCAGCCGGCATCATCCTGCGCACGGGCTGGCGGGGCGAGACTCCGTTTGTCGACCCGATGTGCGGCTCGGGCACATTCCTCATCGAAGCGGCCCTTATCGCCGCCAATATCAATCCCGGTATCTACCGTCAGGGGTTTGCCTTTGAGCGCTGGGCAGATTTTGATGCCGACCTCTTCGACCGGCTTTACAACGATGATTCCAATGAGCGGCCGGTGACCTGCAAGATTTATGGCGCCGACATATCCCCCGAGGCAATCCGCATCGCCGGAGAGAATATCAAGAGTGCCGGTGTAGGCAAGTATATAGAGCTTGAGCGTCGCGCGCTGTCCACTTGGGAAGAGGCGCCGAAACCTGCCGGTGTCCTTGTTACCAATCCTCCCTACGGTGAACGTATCTCCGCACCTGATATGGAGGGGCTGTATCAGACGATCGGCACCAAACTGAAGCGGGTGTTCACCGGTTACCATGCCTGGATATTGGGTTATCGCGATGATTATTTTGCAAAAATCGGCCTGGCCGCATCCGAGAAGCTGCCTATACTCAATGGCTCGCTCGAATGTTCGCTGCATGAGTACATCATATTTGAGGGCGACCGCAAGAGCTTTGTACGCGATGGTGGTAAGATAGGTAAAGGCCCTGCCGAGCGTTCGCGCGACCGTCGTCCGCGTGGTGAGCATGCAGGCGACCGCCGTCAGACACGTAAGTCCGATCGGCCTGCGCGTGCCGAACGTGCTCCGCAGCCCGAACCCGAGAATCCGCTGGCAAAGCGCCGCAATCCCGGTGCGCTGCTGTCGATCAAGGGGCGTATGCCATCACTGCCGCCGCAGGAAGGCCCCATCATGCGCAGCCGCGGCTGGAAGAAGAAAAGTTAAAAACCATCATACCCCTCTGTAAGCTATGAATATCCTTCTGCTCGGCTCGGGCGGCCGCGAATCAGCCCTCGCACGCAAGTTGTCACAAAGCCCCCGCTGCACGCAGCTGTGGATCGCTCCCGGCAATGGCGGCACCGAAGCCTACGGTACGAATGTGGCCATGAGTCCTCTCGACTTCGAGGCAATCGCTCAGTTTGTCGACGGCAATGCCGTGGACATGGTCGTTGTAGGCAACGAGGACCCGCTGGTAGCCGGAATATATGATTACTTTGAAAACAAGCCCGTGCTGGTGGTAGGGCCGTCGAAAGCCGCCGCAGCGCTCGAGGGCTCGAAAGACTTCGCCAAGGGCTTCATGAACCGCCACGGCATCCCCACAGCCGCATATGAGACATTCACCAAGGACACGCTCGAGGCCGGCTGTGCGTTCCTCGAATCGCTCAAGCCGCCGTATGTACTCAAGGCCGACGGACTGGCTGCCGGCAAGGGCGTGCTGATTGTGCCCGGGCTTGACGAGGCCAAGGCCGAGTTGGCCGAAATGCTCGGCGGCAGCTTTGGCGCGGCATCGAGCAAGGTTGTGATTGAGGAATTCCTCGATGGCATCGAATGCTCGGTATTCGTGCTTACCGACGGCAACGGCGGCTACCGTGTGCTGCCTGTGGCCAAAGATTATAAGCGCATCGGCGAGGGTGATACCGGCCCCAATACAGGCGGTATGGGTGCCGTAAGTCCTGTGCCTTTCGCTGACGAGGCTTTCATGCAGAAGGTTGAGGAGCGCATAATCCTGCCTACATTGCGTGGTCTGGCAGAAGAAAATCTCACTTATCGTGGCTTCATTTTCCTGGGTCTCATCAACTGTGGAGGCGAGCCCAAGGTGATAGAATACAACGTGCGCATGGGAGATCCGGAAACGGAAGTCGTGATGCCGCGTCTGAAATCCGACCTTGTAGACTTGCTCGAGGGCTGTGCCAAGGGTGATCTCGGCGATATCCCGGCCGAGCACGATCCCCGCACGGCTGTGACCGTAATCGCCGTGAGCGGCGGCTACCCCGGATCGTATCCCAAGGGCAAGGAAATCGCGGGCGAACTCAATCCGGCATCGTCGATCGTATTCCACGCAGGCACAAAGCGTGATGCCGACGGTCGCCTGCTTACATCCGGTGGCCGTGTGCTTGCCGTGACTTCGTATGGCGACAGCATCGCCGATGCTCTGGCCCACAGCTATGAAGCACTGGGGCACATATCCTTCGAGGGTATGAACTATCGCCGCGACATAGGCCGCGACCTCATGAAGCTCTGATTCGATACCGATGAGGTCGGCCCTGCTGAGTCAGAAATTCCACACATCGGCGGCCGCGGCTATAATGATAGCCGTGGCTGCATTATATGTACTCGCTACCGGAGGCCTGAGCAGTCCGCTGCCACAGCAGCCGGGGCAGGGTCTGTGTCTGCCGCCGGTGTCGACGTGGAATCTCGGCTATTGGGGCGGCCTTGTGGCCAATGTGGGCCTTAACGCGGCCATAATGGCCATGATGATAGTGATCAACAAGACCTACAACGTGCTCCGCGCGGTGACCCGTATGCAGGTGGGCCTGTTTGCCATCATGCAGGCGGCTGTACCGTCGGTCGTGGTCACACTAAATTCGGGCACGCTTGTGGCTCTGACGATATTGTGCTGCATCTACCTGATGTTCAGCTGCTATGATTCTCCGGGATATGTCAAGCGGGTGTTCCTGACATTCATGCTGCTGTCGCTGGGAGCCACGGTGCAGTATTGCTTTGTACTCTTTATCCCTGTTTTTTGGGTGATATGCGCCCAGATGCGCATACTGAGGCCGCGCACGTTTGTGGCATCGCTGCTTGGAATAATCACGGTGTGGTGGCTGCTTTTCGGATTCGGAATCATCACGCCGGCCGACGTACATGTGCCGGTTGTGACACGTATCACCGAGCCGCTCGACCTCAGTTCGGCGATCTATCTGCTTATCGTCACGGGCTTCACGGCGTTTGTGCTGGTGGCCTCGGTCGGGCTCAATGTACTCAAGACGATAGCCTACAATGCGCGCGCACGCAGCTATAACGGCGCGCTTACGCTTATCGCGCTCGTGACGATACTGGCCATGCTGTTCGACTACAACAATCTCGTGGCATATCTGCCGCTGCTCAATGTGTGTGCGGCCTATCAGCTGACCCATTATTTTGTACGTCACCGTTTCGACCGCCAGTATGCCGCCGTGCTGAGCGTTTGTGCGGTGTATATAATGTTGTATTTATGGAGGGTGGCATTATGACCAAACTTAAAATTGTGGTGGAACGGAATGTTCCCTTTCTTGAAGTTCTCGACAGCGTCGCCGATGTGGTAAGGCTGCCTTATGGCGAGATCACAGCCGATACGGTGCGCGATGCCGATGCCCTGGTCGTGCGCACACGCAACCGCTGCGACGCCTCGCTGCTCGCCGATTCGCGTGTAAAGTTCATAGCGACCGCGACAATCGGCACCGATCATATCGACCTGCCGTGGTGCGCCGCTCACGGCATCGAGGCGGTGAATGCTCCCGGCTGCAACGCGCCGGCTGTGGCTCAATATGTGTTCTCGTCGCTGATGCGTGTCATCAACCGCCCGATTTCATCATATACTATCGGCATAGTAGGGGTGGGGCATGTCGGCTCGATTGTGGAGCGCTGGGCCCGGGGACTGGGTATGCGCGTGATGCTGTGCGATCCTCCGCGTCAACGTGCCGAGGGCGGCGATGGGTGGTCATCGCTCGACGAAATAGCCGCCCGAGCAGATATTATCACCTTTCATACGCCGCTCACACGCAGTGGCGACGATGCCACGTATCATATTGCCGACGAGAGCTTTTTCAACAGTCTGCGTCGCGCGCCGATCATAATCAACAGCGCGCGTGGTCCGATTGTCGACAATGCCGTGTGGGTTGAGGCTCTCGAGGCCGGCCAGTGCGGAGCGGCAATCGTTGACTGCTGGGAGAACGAGCCGCAGATCGACCGACGCCTGCTCAGCCTCGCTACGATCGCCACGCCGCATATTGCAGGCTATTCGCTCGAAGGCAAGCAGCGGGCGTCGCAGATGGCGCTTGATGCCCTTTGCAGCCACTTCGGCTTGCCGGCGCTGCATATAGCGGGCGCCGTGCCGCCGCCACCGGCCCGTTCAATAACAGCCGCCACTGCCCTCAATGGTTATAATCCGCTCGACGACACCGCGGCGCTGAAGACCGATCCGACCGCCTTCGAGAGCCTCCGCAACAACTACCGCTTGCGTCCCGAGTTCCCCGAGGCGGTGGAGGGGTGATCATAAAACGGCTTAATGGGAATCCGTGAAGTCCCGGTTGCTCCACATCTTCACAGTTCCTATCTAACAATAATCTTGCAGGTTTCTGACGTGTGGCCTTTATCCGTGAGGGTGATGAAATAAATACCGGACGGGAGATTCTCCGTGGGCACAGGGACTTGTGTCTCATCGGCTTCAATTTTAAGGTTCATAATGGTCGAACCATTAAGTGCATTGACCCGTATAGTACGCACACTTGTAGAAGCCGGCACATCCACAATTACCGGAGTACCCTTTGATGCAGGATTTGGCCGTGCGGTAATATGATTTTCTTCCTTGACGACTTTTGCGATACCACCAGTGGACTTGTCTATGCGATAGAATCTCACGGTTTGCACATAGTGACCTTGTTCGTCATGCCAATTATAGTTGACCTGTGCAAGAATGCTGTTGTCGGATTTGAAGAGTTCGACGCTTGGTTTCCCCTCGGCGTTGTCCGGCATCGGGAAGGTGTAAAGCACCTGATTATTCTCATTGACAACCTCCAGACCAAAGTAATGGACTCCGAATACCGTACGTTTATAATCCGTTTCTCCGTCTCCGTCGCGGTCAGTATCAGTAATGCCGAAAAGATATTTCTCAGGAGACTGTGAGTCGTCTGATACACTTCTGAAATTACTCTCTCCGCCTTCGGCTATTTCCGCTTTAAAACGGACGTATTCGAAAGCCTCGTCATTGTTGAAGAAAGTCTGAGAGAACGGAAGATATACACCGCCGTTCCAGTCGTTTAATTTTGCGACATCGTTGCAGCGAGGGGTACAGAAGTTGCTGATTGGAACGTCCTCCCAGGCGCGAGTGCTCCATTCCCCGTTGTACTTTTGTGTTTGGATAGTGTAACGGTAGGAGAAGCCCCACATACCCGACGGCTCAAGATAAGCATCAATGGATTTAAGGTATTCCTCAAATTCATACAATCCATTGCCTTTTTGAATGGGAATGCTGATAAAGATAGATTTATCTTCTACTCTGCTGCCATTTTGCAGAATGGAAAGAGTCACGGATGGGTCAGAGTATCGCAATATCTCGTAAATGTAATCGATATAGGCATTCTTGCGGGCTTCCATATTCGAAGTGGAAGGTATGCCATCAGCTTCAGATATTATAAAGCGGGCTTCCTTTATCACGCGAGACTTTTCTTGTGTTCCGGTTGAGGCTCTTTCCTCAAATCTGCAATATGGGCGCAGGATGGGGAAACAGATTGATTTGAGTGGTTTCAGTTCAAAATCAAAGATTTCAGCCATATAATTTGTGCCGCCATCCCTATATCCGTATTCATCATCGGAGAAATAGATGGCGGCTTCGCCGTTCTTCATGTACTGACCCGGTATGAAACGTGTGTCAGCATCGTTCATCTCTTTGACCAGTGTCTGAGCAGAGGCCGCAGAGGTACAGGCAAAAGCAGTTGCGATTGTGATGATGTGAATTATTTTCATTCCTAAATTGTTTTTCGCCACTGACTCGGTGGAGAGATTAGTTATAAAAAAAAACGTGAGCCAACTATGTCACGTCTTGATTTGAAGGTCGTAGGAAACCATTAGCACAGATGTAACAATAGCAGCCCACGCTATATGCGTGAGAACCACTATGCTAATCCTTGTGCTATTTGTCGAATTTCCTACGTTCTCAAATCACAAGATTACGCATAACGCTTCTTTTTCAAAATGTCGTGACGGGACTTTCCTCCGATCAACCGCAAAGTTACAACATTTTGCAGTTAATGTCAATAGGCTGGTGAAAATAAGTTTGGCTCGGTTTTTTAAAATAGCTTCTGTTTTGCATAAGGTCGTAAAACAGAAACGGCCCGAATAAGTCGAGGTGAGAAGATATAATTCACCCCGTTTGCTTCAGGATGCGCATTGCCCATCCTACAACTTCATCCACATACTGTTTTACCAACACCCCATTGCTTAGTCTATATTGCAGAGTAGCCATTGCATTGTCGACGGAATTGTCGTATACATATAGTCTGTCGACTATCGGTGCTATTAAGCTACAGTTGATAATTGATTTTTGGTAACGGCTAATTATTTTTGAAATCGCAACATCGTGTCCACCTTCCATAACTCTGTTTGCGATTCTGGAGGCATTGATTGCAGGAGACGATGTGGCAATAAAAAATAGCCTTATGAAAAAACCGGCTTCTTTTGCCCGGAGTATGAAATCAATCTTATCTTTGGCAGAAAACACTGTTTCGAATACAAAAGAACGCCTTTCCCGGAGGCAATCTTCTCGGAGGTTTTCGCAATATTGTGCCGCTTTAAGAATAGATTCCGTTGAGTTCCAGTCACCGAATTTCTCCTGTGCAATAATATCGGGGTTGATATATAAAATTCCTTCCGACCACTCATGGTGAAGGAATTGAGTGGTTATTGTAGTCTTGCCGGAACCGTTAGGACCAGCTATTATTATCAGTTCAGGAGACTTATTAGAAGATCCCATTTCGTGCATTTTCTATACGACGTGCAACTTTTGAATGTTCTATTGTATATAGTCGTTCGTATTGCTCATCATATTTTATTCGAGCTTCTGCGGCACGTTTTCTTACATCGGCCAATGCGGCTCGCATGATAGCGTCCAACTGGTCGTCGGTTGGATCTTCACCGCTCAGAAATCTATACGAATTCAGTTCTTGTTCGCTCATATTGTCCCGTAATACGTTAATATTTTACTTGTCGTGTCCCGGTTTTGTTCCGATTTCGGTTAAAATTCTGACAACTTCTTCTTTTAGAAGCGGGAGATGGTTTATGACGATTGACCAAACCATATCATGACTAACGCTGTCATAACCATGTATCATATAATTACGGGTATCGACAATCTTTCGTGCTTTAGTAATTGGAATTTCGGGTGCAATTTTTAATAATTTATTTGTAGCCTCACCAATAATAGATATATTCATCTGTATCGCGCGCTGCATCATCGGAGTTTCGCAGTAGACGTCAAATCTGCGAGGAAATGTAGTGAAATATGACTCAACCTGGGTAATCGAGTCTAAAATATCATTTAGATATTTTACAACTGTTCTATCAGCCATAAATCAATTTGCGCTTCTCGTTTAGTTCTTCGCGAAAATAGCGGTTGCGGACGGCACTGTCTTCGGTTAAGTCAACATTACGCCCGAATAAGTCTTCAAGAGCATACTGAAAATCGAAAAAATTATCAGCATAATCAAATAAACTAATTTTGCTTTTGTCAAAATCTACACATAGATCGACGTCGCTTTCGTCATTGAAGCGGTCTGTGAGTATGGAACCAAATACCCAAAGCTTACGAACGTGAAAACGTTTGCAAAGTTCAATGATTTTATGGATGTTTATTTCGACAAGATGCATATTGTTTCGATTTTTGTACCGGTTATTAAGTGCAAATATACAAATATAACGCTGAAATACAAATATGTGTGCGATAAATTTTCAAACAAGGATTAAAGCGGTCTGTCCCGTTTTTGTCCCGAATACAAATAAAACCGCCTGTAAATTATTGATTTACAGGCGGTTTGTTGGCTGAGTCGGGGTGAGAAGACTCGAACTTCCGACCTCCACGTCCCGAACGTGGCGCGCTAGCCAACTGTGCTACACCCCGAGTGCCTTAGCGGCTGCAAAGTTAATGCTTTTTTTGCCGAAAAGCAAGAGCCGGAGCCGAAAATATGGTTAAATCCAAAAATTTATTTGGTAAATACGCCTGAATATGTATAGTTGAGACAGTATTAGTGGCGTGGGACAGGTAAATATTTGTGGTCGGTAAATCTGCGTTGGTGCTCTACTTTTGGGTGTAGAGGTCTTCGATGACGAGGCTGGCGAGGGTGAAGCCGAAGATGGCGGTAGTGTGGGCGAAGGTGCCGTTGGCGCCGTCGGGCGAGCGCTCGGGCTGGGGGATGGTTTCGGGGGAGTAGACGCAGCGGAATTTGCGCGCGGGATATTGTTCGCGGCGTTTGAACCACTGGCGCAGTGAGCGGGCGAGGGGGCAGCCATGCACTTTCCAGAACTCGGCAACGGCGATCTGGGAGGCGTGTAGCTTGCGGGCGGCGCCCATTGAGGAGTAGAAGCGGGCTGTGGAGGCTGTGGCGCGGAGGATGAGTTCGGCCTTGGAGTCGCGCGAGTCGATGGCGTCGATTATGTAGTCGTAGTCGTCGAGGGGGTAGTCGGCGGCATTGTCGGGCGAGTAGAAGTCGAACACGGCGCGTATGTCGAGCCCGGGATTGATGTCGCGGAAGTGTGCGGCGAGTACTTCAACCTTGGGCATGCCGACGGTGGAGGTGGCGGCGGGGAGCTGGCGGTTGATGTTGGAGACGTCGACGCGGTCGCGGTCGATGATTGTGAGGTGGCCTATGCCGGTGCGCACGAGGGCTTCGGCGCACCACGAGCCTACGCCGCCGAGGCCTACCACAAGCACGCGGGCGGCCTTGAGCCGCTCCACCATGCCGGGGGATGCGATCAAGGCCGTGCGCTGGAATATCTGCGAATATGTGAATTCGTCCATCAGATGTCTTCTTCGATGGAGAAGGGATCGTCGGGGAGTTCGGCGTCGAAGTCGAGGGCGTCGCTCTTGGCGGCGGGAGCGGCTTCCGAAGCGGCCTCGTCGTATACGGCGTCGGCCGATGAGGGCTTGATACCCTTGGTCTTTTTGAGCTGGGGACTCTTTTCGGCGGTGCGGAGGGCCTCAAATACCTGAGCCGAGAGCTCTTCGGCCAGCTCGGGGTTGTCCTCGATGACTTTCTTGGCTGCGTCGCGGCCCTGAGCAAGCTTCTCGTCTTTGTAGCTGAACCACGAACCGCTCTTCTTGATGATGCCGTATTCAACGCCGAGGTCGAGGATTTCGCCGCTCTGCGAGATGCCTTTGCCGAACATGATGTCGAACTCGGCGCGGCGGAAGGGAGGCGCCACCTTGTTTTTCACGACCTTGACGAGGGCGCGGCGTCCGAGCACCTCGTCGCCATCCTTGATGGAGGCGCGCGAGCGGATGTCGATTCGGACGGATGAGTAGAACTTGAGGGCGTTGCCGCCGGTGGTGGTCTCGGTGGGGCCGAACATCACGCCGATCTTCTCGCGGAGCTGGTTGATGAATATGCAGCAGGTGTTGGTTCGCGAGATGGCTCCGGTGAGCTTGCGCATGGCCTGCGACATGAGGCGTGCCTGGAGGCCAACGTTGCGGTCGCCCATCTCGCCCTCGATCTCGTTTTTGGGTGTGAGGGCGGCCACGGAGTCGACGACGAGGATGTCGATGGCCGACGAGCGGATGAGCTGCTCGGCTATCTCGAGGGCCTGCTCGCCGTTGTCGGGCTGGGCCATGAGCAGGTTGTTGATGTCCACACCGAGGCTCTGTGCATAGAAGCGGTCGAAGGCGTGCTCGGCGTCGATGATGGCGGCGATGCCGCCCATCTTCTGAGCCTCGGCGATGGCGTGGATGGCGAGGGTGGTCTTACCGGATGATTCGGGGCCGAAAATCTCGATGATGCGTCCGCGGGGATAGCCGCCCACGCCGAGGGCGTAGTTGAGGCCTACCGAACCCGAGGGGATCACCTCGATATCCTCGATCGAATCGTCGCCGAGCTTCATGATAGCTCCGCGGCCAAAGTCCTTCTCGATCTTGCCGAGGGCCTGGGCGAGAGCTTCGCGGCGTGCGGCCATGGGGTCGGCGGGAGCCTTGTCTTTTGTCTTTTTGGTGGTTTCTTTTGCCATTATTGTCGGTTTTTAGAGATTTCAAATATTATGTGTCGTATTGACAATGCAAAGTTAAGCACGTATGTGCGCAATAAGGCGGCACATGTGTGTTAAAAAATATGATTGCGGAATCACATCCTTTGCAACACAAAGTTAGCGAAAAATAGCGGGGATATTTGTTAACGTCTGTTAAAGTATCATCGTGGAGCAAACAATCCCGGGGCGGCGGTGTTTTACATATACATAGCGAAAATTGCTTTTTCCATTGCAAAAGAAATGTGATAATGATTGGTTTATATCTAACGTGGCGGCGCCGTGAGGCAGCCGCCACGTTGGGTTTATAGCCACCATGACATTTGCACGTATCGCGTATAGTTGCTAAATTTACGGCAAATTTATCTGACCATGAAAACATCCCCATTCACACGCATCTTTGCGGTGGCCGCGCTGCTGGCTGCGGCTATTGCCGGAATCGCCCGCACCGGCGAGCCGGCGGAAAACTTCGCCACAACCGATATAAGCGATCTGGCCCTGATATACCAGGGCAGCCGGCACCGCATAGACTGGAACAAGGAGGAAATAGAGCCGTATGTGACGCACCGCTTTGCCGACGGTACGGAAGACTGGCTGTTTGACGGCTTTCTGTTCCTGGACTTCAAGGATGGCTCGGGCTATGCATACACACCGCTGATGGACTCGCTGGCGGCGCGAAAGGAGCATTGGGAGTGGTATCTCGACCGTGTTTTTGAGCGCGGCAAGGGTCTCGACGCCCTCGACAAATGTATCGGTGAGAAGAAGAAGACTCTCGGCGAGCCGCCTTTCCGCCACAAGGTGGTGCTCACAGTCCCCGTGCCTTTCCCCGGACAGACCGACTGGGGCGAACTTGACGGGCGCGCTCTCGACTTCAATAACATCGCCGACCGTAAGGCTGCCGTTATATGGTTCATCGACCGGCTGACCGACGGGTTTGCCGCGCAAAAATATCAGAATATCGATATCGATGGCATATATTTCCTGGCCGAGGACATCGCGACGACGAAGGATTTTCCGCGAGAGATAGCCGAGCATATCCACTCGCGGGGCCTCAAATTCGTGTGGATTCCTTATTTTATGGCCGAGGGACACCGCCGCTGGCGCGAGCTGGGGTTTGACATCGCATATCATCAGCCCAATCACTTCTTCGAGGCCCATATACCCGATTCGCGGCTCGACGATGCCATCGAGGAGGCTCTGAGATATGGCATGGCAATGGAGTTTGAGTGCGATGAGCGCGCGCTGGAGTCGTCGGCCGACGGCTTCGCACCGCGCATGGATGCATATATCGATGCCTTCGAGCGCCACGGCGTGTTTGAGCGCTCGGCGATAGCCTATTATACGGGCAATCACCTGTTTCTGGACTTCAGCCGCGAGCGTACGCCGGCTAACGTCCGTCTCGCCGACCGCCTCGCCCGCCATATCGTGAACCGGCACAAGAAGTAAAGCAGGCTCTCCAAGAAACAACTCGCCCCGCAGGTGGAATACCGGCGGGGCGAGTCGTGTAATGGAATGCGCGGATTTTCTGAGGGTGGTGCGGGCGACTTCGACTTCCTCGAAGCTCTCGACGATGTCGCCGACCTTGATGTCGTTGAAGCCTGCGATCGAGAGGCCGCAATCGTAGCCTGAGGTGACCTCGCGTACGTCGTCCTTGAATCGCTTGAGCGAGCCGAGTTCGCCGGTGTATCGCACGATACCGTCGCGGATGAGGCGCACGCGGTTGCCGCGCTTGATCTTGCCTTCGCGGACTATGGCGCCGGCGATGGTGCCGACCTTGCTGATGTGGTAGGTCTCGAGCACCTCGGCCGAGCCGACGATTTCTTCCTTGATTTCGGGGGCGAGCATACCGGCCATGGCGTCCTTCACCTCCTCGATTGCCTGATAGATGACCGAGTAGAGGCGTATCTGTATGCCTTTGGACTCGGCGGCACGGCGGGCGGCGATAGAGGGACGCACCTGGAAGCCTACGATGATGGTGTGGTCGTCGGCCGATGCGAGGGTGACGTCGCTCTCCGAGATCTCGCCCACGGCCTTGTGGATGACGTTGACCTGAATCTCCTCGGTAGACAATTTGATAAGCGAATCGGACAGAGCTTCGATCGAGCCATCGACGTCGCCCTTGACAATGACGTTGAGCTCGTGGAAGTTGCCGAGAGCCTTGCGGCGGGCGAGCTCCTCGAGGGTAAGGCCTACCTGTGTGCGGAGACCCTGTTCGCGTTGGAGCTGCTCGCGCTTGGATGCGATCTCGCGGGCTTCCTGCTCGGTTTCCATCACGTTGAAGGTGTCTCCGGCCTGTGGAGCGCCGTTGAGACCCAGGATTAGGGCCGGGGTGGCAGGCCCGGCTTCCTTAATGCGCTGGTTACGCTCGTTGAACATAGCCTTGACGCGACCGAAATGGTTGCCGGCCAGGACGATGTCGCCTACGTGGAGCGTGCCGTTCTGCACGAGCACGTTGGCCACATAGCCGCGGCCCTTGTCGAGAGTCGACTCGATGATGGTGCCGGTGGCGCGGCGGTTGGGATTGGCCTTGAGGTCGAGCATCTCGGCCTCGAGAAGGACCTTCTCCATGAGTTCCTCTACGCCGATGCCCTTCTTGGCGGAGATGTCCTGCGACTGGTACTTGCCGCCCCAGTCCTCGACGAGGTAGTTCATGGCGGCGAGTTCTTCCTTGATCTTGTCCGGGTTGGCGTGCGGCTTGTCTATCTTGTTGATGGCGAATATCATGGGAACGCCTGCGGCAGCGGCATGGTTGATGGCCTCGACGGTCTGTGGCATGACGTTGTCGTCGGCGGCGACGATGATGATACACAGGTCGGTGACCTTGGCGCCGCGGGCACGCATGGCGGTGAAAGCCTCATGGCCGGGGGTATCGAGGAATGTGATGTGGCGGCCGTCGGGCAGAGTCACCGAGTATGAGCCGATGTGCTGGGTGATGCCGCCGGCCTCGCCTGCGATGACGTTGGCCTTGCGGATATAGTCGAGCAGCGAGGTCTTGCCGTGGTCGACATGACCCATGACGGTGACGATCGGGGGGCGGGGTACAAGGTCCTCCTCCGAGTCTTCCTCCTGATGGATGGCATCGGCCACCTCGGCCGACACGTATTCGGTGCGGTAGCCGAATTCGTCGGCCACGATATTGATTGTCTCGGCGTCGAGGCGCTGGTTGATGGATACCATTACACCGAGATTCATGCATGTGGCGATTACCTGATTGATAGGCACGTTCATCATGATGGCCAGGTCGTTGGCGGTCACGAATTCGGTGAGCTGCAGGGTACGGCTTTCGGCCATTTCGGCCTCGTTGGCTTCGCGCATACGCTCGGAAGCTGCCTCACGCTTTTCCTTACGCCACTTGGCGCCTTTCTTGAGACCCTTGTCCTTGGCTGTAAGGCGGGCGAGGGTTTCCTTTACCTGCTTGGATACGTCCTCCTCGGTTACTTCGGGAGCAGGAGCGGGACGGCGCTGCGGCTCCTGGCTGCCCTTGCCGCCGCGACGGCGGTCCTGATTGCCCTGACCGCCCTGGTTGCCACCGCGACGGCTGTCGCCCTGACCTTCCTGACGGCGACCTTCGCCGCGGGGAGCGTCGCCGGCGGTGCGGCCGGCTTTCTCTATATCTACCTTGTCCTTGCCTATGCGCTTGCGCTTCTGGCGGCCCTGGTCGGATGAGCCCTGAGCGCCGGCGCTCTGTTTCTGACCGCCGCGCCGATCGTCCTTGCCCTTCTTTTTCGGACGGGTGGTCTGGTTGATGGCGTCAAGGTCGATCTTGCCAACGATGTTGAGTGATACGGCAGGCTTGGGAGTGCCGGGGGTAAATACCTCGGGTTCGGCCTCCTTGGGCTCCTCGATCTTTTTCTCCTCGGCTGCGGGCGCCGTGGCAGGTCCGGCGGGCTTTGCAGCGGGTTGCCGGGCCGGCTTCTCTGCGGTCTTGGGAGCGGCGGCCTTTACTTCTTCTTTTGGAGCGGGCTTTGGAGCAGGCTTTTCCTCAACCTTCGGCGCAGCCTCGGGCTTTTTTTCTGAGGCGGCAGGCTTCTCGGCGGGTTTTTCGACGGGCTTTGGAGCCGGCTTTTCTTCGGCTTTGGGCGCGGGCTTAGGCTCCGGGGCCGGGGTCTTGATCACCGGATTCCCCTTGGCATCAAGCTCCAGTCGGCCCAAAATGCGGGGATGTTTCACTGACGGGTCGGTATTCGGCACTTCGGGCTTGGCTTCGGCAGGAGTCGGTGCGGGTGTCTGGCGCACGGGAGCGGCAGGGGTGCTTGATTTGAACTTAAAGTCCTGATCGGGCTTGAATTTTTTCACCAGCAAGTCCACCACGTCGTCCTCTACGCGCGTGTTGGGACTCTCTTCGATGCTGATGCCTTTTTCGCTCAGAAAACTGAACACGGTGGGCAGGGCCACATTCAGTTCCTTCGCTATTGTGCTGATTTTTGTTTTCGCCATATATTGTTGTTACGTTTTTTACTTGGGTGGATTGCGGGAGAGAGCGGGGATCCCGGAAAATGCGGGGATCAGTCCTCGAACTCGGCCTTGAGGATGTTGATGACGTTGTCGACGGTGTCTTCCTCGAGATCGGCGTCCTCGATGAGCATCTCGCGTGGAGCGTTGAGTACGTTCTTGGCGGTGAGGCAGCCGATGTTCTTCAGGGCCTCGATAACCCATTCGTCGATTTCGTCCTTGAATTCGTCGAGGTAGATGTCTTCCTCTACGGTCTCCTCGGTGTCGCGGTAAACGTCGATCACATAGCCGGTGAGCATGGATGCGAGCTTGATGTTGAGGCCGTTCTTACCGATTGCGAGCGATACCTCCTCGGGACGCAGTATCACCTCGGCCTTCTTCTCCTCCTCATCGATGCGGATCGAGGTGATCTTGGCGGGCGACAGGGCGCGCTGGATGAAGAGGCTGGGGTTAGCTGTGTAGTTGATGACGTCGATATTCTCGTTGCGCAGTTCATGCACGATGCCGTGGATACGCGAACCCTTGACGCCGACGCAGGCGCCGACGGGGTCGATGCGGTCGTCGTACGACTCTACGGCAATCTTGGCGCGTTCGCCGGGAATACGGGCGATGGCGCGGATGGATATGAGGCCGTCGTGGATTTCAGGCACCTCAAGCTCGAAGAGGCGGCGCAGGAACTCGTTGTTGGTGCGCGATACGGTAATCTTGGGGTTGTTGTTCTTGTTGTCGACGTTGGCGATGACGGCGCGCACCGTTTCGCCCTTGCGGAAGAAGTCGCCGGGGATCGACTCGCTTTTGGGAAGCAGCAGCTCGTTCTTGTCGTCGTCGAGCAGCAGGGTCTCGCGCGACCAGGTCTGATACACCTCGCCGCTGACGAGCTCGCCCTCGAGTTCCTTGAACTTGGCGTATACGGCGCTCTTCTGCAGGTCGAGAATCTTGCTCTGGAGGGTCTGGCGCAGGGTGAGGATGGCGCGGCGGCCGAATTTCTCGAAGAATATCTCCTTGGTGTGTTCCTCGCCAACCTCGGCCTCGGGGTCATTGTCGGCGCGGGCGTCGCTGAGCGATATCTGCAGGTTGGGGTCCTCGACGGCGCCGTCGGGTACCACGGTGAGATTCTGGAAAATCTGCACGTCGCCCTTGTCGGGGTTGAGAATCACGTCGAGATTCTCGTCGGTGCCAAACATCTTGGCGAGCACGTTGCGGAACGATTCTTCAAGCACGTTGATCATCGTTGCCTTGTCGATGTTCTTGAGTTCCTTGAACTCGGCGAACTGCTCGACCATATTCGGAGTTTCCTCTTTCTTTGCCATGAGTATATGTCGTTATTTTTTTGATTATTATGCGTGTTAAGTTCGAGACGGGTGAGAAGACGATTCAGCCTTCAGAATTCCAGATTATATCGCACCGAGCGGCAGTCTGCGGGATCAAGCACATGCTCTACATCCTCCACCACGGGGCGCTTGGCGCCCTCGTGTTTCACCTTGGTGGGTACGGCAACCGTGAAGCGGCCATCGTCGGCCACGGCAGTAAGTACGCCTTTGAGCTTGCGGCCGTCGCGGGTGAGCACCTCCACCTCGTTGCCGATATTCTTGAGATACTGTCCGCGCACCTTGAAGGGAGCTGTGAGGCCGGCCGAGCCGACCTCGAGGCTGTAGTCCTCGGTATCGCGATCAAAGACCTCCTCAATGCGGCGGGTGATGGCGGCGCAGGTATCCACATCGATGTTGTCGGGCGAATCGATCTCCACCACTATGTCGTTGTCGGGCGACACCTTGATGTCGACCACAAAAATGTCGGTGCCGGCGATCATGTCGGCCACCGTTTTGCTCAGGAGTTCTTTATCTATCATACGGTACTATATAAAAGGAGGAAGCCCCACGGGCCCCCTCCAACTCATTGAAGTTGATGCAAAGTTACAAAATAATCGCGGCTTTTACAATATTTATATATGAGTAGCCGCCCCTTGTATCAAATTTATAACATTATTAAGTAATGTTTAACATTAATTAATGTAACAGACCAAGGACATATTCCTCCCACATATGTGCTACGCAGGTGTTGATCAGTGTCATCACCACATAGGCGAGGACAAAGGAATAGGGGCGGCGATCCTTGAAGCATATCACGGCGAGCAATATGGCAATGATGCACGACACCACGATCATCAGTGAGCCGATCGAGCCATAGAAGTCAAGGCAGCGGACCGGAATCTGAATGATCAACTGCCCCAGTATGGCGGCCAGACCTATCATCCAAGGATTGAGGTCGGGTACCTTCTTGGAGAATCCGTCGAGGCACAGCCATGTGAGCAGGAAGTAGCCCACGCTTTCCACCCAATAGGGACTTGAGTCGCGGAAAGCAGCCGACCAGCAGACGGCCAGGAACAGCAACAGCGACAGCAGGCACGTGGCCCAGAATGCTTTTGTTTTAGTCAGTTTTGTCATAGAGAGTTTATATTTTGATGGTTTCAGATTTAAGGTGCAAAATATGGGTAATCTGTTTGATTGCAAAAATATATGGCAATTATATACAATTCTACACATAGTATACAGTCTGACTAAGTTATTAACACTCGGACATTAATTACTATTGATATTTTGGGTGTCAATGAGATAATCGTTGTAACTTGCACTAAAATTATTCGCATGGCTAAAGACGATGGATTATTAAGTTTCTTGAGTGCATTTCCTGATGAGATAAGCTGCGTAGAATACTTTGAGGCTTTGCGATGGGGTAACAAGGTGGTTTCGCCGTTTGACCCATCCTCAAAGGTCTATAAGTGTTCTAATGGAAAATATAAGTGCAAGAATACAAATCGATACTTTGATGTTAAGACTGGTACGGTGTTTGCTGGCACAAAGATAAAACTGTGCAAATGGGTGTTTGCGATTTTTATGTTCCTCTCGCATAAAAGAGGCGTTTCATCGTGCCAATTAGCTCGCGACCTCGGCGTTACGCAAAAGACTGCATGGGCAATGCTCCAAAAGATACGCGAATTTATGGGGGCGCTCAACGCAAATGTTGTCAAGGATGAAGTCGAAATAGATGAAACATTCGTTGGGGGAAAGAATAAAAACCGTCACAAAGATAAGAAGGTTGAAAAAAGCCAAGGCAGAAGTTTTAAGGATAAAAAGCCCGTATTTGGCATGTTACAACGCGATGGTAAGTTAACTGCTCTTGTAGTTGATAATACTCGTGCGGATACATTGAAGCCCATTATTATAAGGTATATTGAGGAAAACAGTACCATTTTTACAGATGGTTGGGACTATGGCGATATTGCAGAGCAATATAACCAACAATCAGTAGACCACAGCAAACACTTCTATGGCACGACACGAACTAACTCTGATGGCAAAGTCACCATGATATGTACAAATGCGATCGAGAATGCGTGGTCGCATTTTAAGCGAATGATATTCGGAACCTATTACCAAGTAAGCAAAAAGCATCTGCAAAGATATGTAGACGAATTTGTTTTTAGATTTAACACTCGGGGTATTGGTGAATTTGAAAGATTTAAGCTATATTTGCAGTGTATTGCGTAACTATGGCGAAAAAGAAGGCAAAGGAATCGAAGCTAGGAGGCGATGTAACGTCGCTCACTGCGGAAGAGCTTCAAAATTTGAAGTTCAGGGTGTCTATTGAAGTTTCTAAAGAGGTTTTTGATAAGTTGGTAAAAACAATGCTGAACCCCAACAAAATGAAGGGATGTGACGAATCGTAGAATCTGCCAATAAAAATCAATGGCGTTTAGGAAATAAATATTTCAAAATTATGGCCGGGAGTGCGAGAATGTTTGCTGTCGCAGAAGTCCAAAGAGCGATTATCACCGCATCAGACATTGGTCGGACTTCACAACTGCAAGGATTGAGCTGCTGAATAGAAAAATAAATCACAAAGATTATCCAACCACTTAAAACGAACAATATGCCCCATCCATATAGTTTCTTTAGATGAATATCAGCACTTCTATCTTTGTTTTCCAGCTCTTTAGCAATTTGTGCTGAAATTTCTAAAGCTCTTGATGCCTGTTCTTCTATGCGTTCTGGTGATTGGTTTGTACTTAAGTTGGTGCTCTCGGCTTCTGCGACAAAAGATTCAGCTGGAGATTCTGTTACTGGGTTACTACTTTGCGTATCTGCCATAGAAGAATGTTTCAATAGTTTTGTTATCTATGACATCAAAGAAACGCGCCACATCCCACGGGCCACCCTTGACGTGCGATTTCTCGCTTAATACAAACGGAGAAACTTTTGCCAAAGGGATAAGACTATCCAAAAAAGCGGTTAATTCAGAATATTGTTTAATCTGTTCTATGTCCGTTTTGCCGGAAACGGCTTTAATTGGCCGGCTACCGTATTTCTTAAATTCTTCGTAGGTGTGAACCTCAACCGGCCCCCACGGCCACTTGTAAAACGGGTCTTTAATAAGTTTGCGGCCAAGTTGAGGGTATGCCAATCCATGAGCAAAGTATATCATTTTCAAGATTGCCATATTTGTAACAGGGATATCTGCATCAAGACATTTCTTGATGAAATAATCTGCTATGGCAAGACCACTATACCCGTTTTTACAATCTGCTGTCATAATTTACCTTTGCAAAGGTACATAATATTACCAATATAACGCAAAATAATATACTATGTTATATAACATAGACTGTTTTTCAGAATATTTTACTACCTTTGTAACATGAATCCAAGCGAGGATTCATGTTACATTTGTATCTCGTAGCGTTTATTGCTATTGAACTCGGTTCAGAAAACTGCCAATTTTCAACACGACGAGCGCAATGCACTAAACGTCCATCTTTTAGCTATACCTTGCGGTATGGCTTCTTGGTGGGCTTAGTGTTTTGTATGTCGTGTGGGTATGGCAGTACCTCTGAACCGTACAAGATGCAGATAGCCCACCACTATTTTATTGGAGGTGGTATAAGCACGGCAATATTGCAACACAACCAATAAACATCACTCAAAAATGGAAAACGAATTACAAGCCGTTCCCAAGAGCAAGGTTTCAACAATCTTAAAGGGGATATCGTATTTGACAGTGCTTGCATGTACTATCGGGGGTGGTATCCTTGGGGCTGGCGCTTTTGAACACGAAGCAGCATTTGTATTCGGCGGTGTCGGTCTATTAATCGGCATTATAAATGCTGCGGTTATACAAGGCTTCGCCCTATTAGTAGCTGCCGCTGAAAAATACCTTAACAAGGACTGAAAATGCGAAAACCAAATATCATCATCGGCATATCGCTATTGATACTTACAGCGATTATTATGTCTTGCACTAATGCATCCAGTGGCAAGACTACGCTCTATCTTAAAAAAGAAACTGGAATGTTCATGAATAATGAATGCGAATGGGTTGCAATATCCGGCGACTCCACCAAAGTTTCTTTCAGCTTCAATGAAACAATATACAATATGCCCGTTAACAGTCGTGAGATAAACGGCCTCAATGGTGCAAAAGATAATGTGTTCAATCTACAAGCAAAAGATGGCAGCAAAGTGCAACTTCACGTCACTAATATGCCTAATGGCAAAATAATCGTGATGTATGTGAAAAGCCAAAATGGAGAAGTTCAATCAATCGGCGACACTTGGATGGCTGAAGTCATTAAAAAAGAAGTTGAATAACCAAAAAATAGGGTGGCACTTCTTTTAATCTTGTGCCACCCTATTTTTTAATGTTTGCTCAACAAAAAAGAGTGTAGGGTTGTATATAAATGCCAAATATATATTATTTGTCAAATTGCAAACCTCAAAATGTTTTTTTGCAAAATTTGCAATTTAATGGTGAGTATTTTTAAGATATTTAACAGGTTGCCGGGCTGATGGGGGATAAATGTCATGTTGTTCGGGTTCTGAAATCAGAATTATTTTTGCTACTTTTGCACGATGAAACACCGTATAACCGCAGCGATGGCCGCTGATGTGGCCGTCATCGCACTTTTTCTTATACTGTTTGTAGTGAAAGCAACCGCCATGCCCGGCCAACGTGCCGCCGACACCCTGTATCCGCGCCCGCTCCGGCCGGGCGACAAGATTGCAATACTGGCTCCGGCCGGCCCGATCGACAGCCTTATTGTCGACAGTGCCGCCGCCGTGCTGCGCCAGGTGGGCTATGAGCCTGTGATTTATCCTCATACATTCGGCAAACACGGCCATTTCAGCGGCACTCATTCCGAGCGCCTCGCCGACATGCGAGCCGCCCTGTGCGATACCTCGATACGCGCCATCCTGTGCGCCCGCGGCGGATACGGTGTGGTGCACAACCTCGACAGCCTGGCCATGCTGCCGCTGCGCGACGATCCCAAGTGGATAATCGGATTCTCCGATATATCTGCCCTGCACGCGCTGATGGCCTCGCATGGTATAGCCAGCGTGCATGCCTCGATGGCCAAGCAGGTGATGCTCGGCCCGGATGACGAGCTCAATTCCTACCTGCTTGACATCCTTCAGGGGCGCTTCCCTACTTATCGCTTCGCTCCTAACGAGTATAACCACCCCGGCCACGCCGAGGGCAAGCTGCTTGGCGGCAATCTGGCCGTAATCGCCGACCTCATCGCCACGCCGTTCGACATCATTCAGCCCGGTACTATACTCTTCATCGAAGATGTGTCGGAGCCTATCTACAAGATCGAGCGCATCATATATCAGCTACGCCTCATGGGTATATTGCCCAAATTGAAAGGCTTGATAATCGGCCAGTTCACCGACTATAAGCCCGATAAGGTGCACGAATCGATGGAACAGATGCTGGCCGAGGCCCTCGCCCCGTATCCCGAGCTGCCTGTGGCCTTCGGTGCGCCGATCGGACATGTGGACTACAACCTGCCCGTGGTGGAATCGGCCTACGCCACGCTCGACATCACGCCCGAAGGCGTCACTCTCGCCATCGAGCCGTGAGCACCGTTCATCTCAACATAGGGTCAAACCTCGGCGACTCGCGGGCAATAATCGCACGCTCCATTGCCATGATAGCCCGTGCGCTCGCCCCGGCCAGGCTCGATCTGAGCGACTATGTGACCTCGCCGCCGTGGGGCTACGAATCGCCACACCCCTTTACCAACCGGGGAGTGATGATTACGACTGAAAGGGTGCTCGACCCGATGGATGTGTTGCGAGCCACGCAAGCCGTTGAACAGGCCCTCGGCGCGGCCACGCCACACCGCAACTCCGACGGCAGCTACCGCGACCGCCTCATCGACATCGACATCATCGACATCGACAGGCTTCACATCCACACACAGCAACTCACGCTGCCGCATCCACGCATGGCGCAGCGCCCCTTCGTCACCGGTCCTCTGCTGCAACTCGAGCCGGGATATCCGCTGTAAAAGGGATTATAGGAATATTGTTACTTAGCGAGCAAGGACTGCAACAGTTCGGGGTCGTTGGTGGTGATGAAGTCTACGTTGTGGTCGATGCACCACTGCATGTCCTCGGGTTTGTTGACCGTCCATACATTCACCTTCAGGCCCAGGTCGTGGCACTCTTTGATCCACTGCGGATACTTCTTCATCACTCCGATATAATAGTCGATGCCGGCGCCGCCCATGTGCTTGATCTGTGAGGGGACATAATTGCCTTCAAGGTAATACACGCCGGCACCCTCCGGGGCCTTGGCGATAAATTCGCGGAAGGCGTCGCACGAGAATGTGATGTAATCAGTGCGGTTTTCGAGGCCGTATTTCTTCACCATTGCGATGATTTCTTCGACTGCCCGGCGCTCGGCGGCGCGGCTGTCGTGTACCTTGAGCTCACACACCAGTCGCACAGGCAATGTGGCTGCCTCGGCGAGATAAGAGTCGAGCGTAGGCACCGTCTCGCCGTTGGGAAGGTGCTGTGCCAGTACCTCGGCGGCAGTTGCGTCGGCTATCACCACACCGTTGATGTCGGCGTCGTGATTCACTACAAGCACGCCGTCGCGTGTGCGCCACACGTCGAATTCCGAAGCATAGCATCCTACCGAATCGGCCTTGACGAGCGAACGGAGCGAATTTTGCGCCGAGCCGGGCGCCTGCCAGTATCCGCGGTGAGCCACCACCTTGGGGCCGGCCATCATAGCCGCCGCAACCATCACAAAGAACAAAAAAGCAAAAATACGAATTGATTTCATAATAAAAGATTTAATGAAGGTCACTCCAGCAGTTTCTCCACTTCAGATTTGAGGAGGGGAGATGGCGAATCACGATTCCCCAAACGAGGTCTTCACGCAGGCTGTCATAGCCATGTATCAGAAAATTACGGGTGTCCACTATGCGTCTGGCTGAGGTGATGGGGATATAAGGGTACAATTTGAGTATGCGGTTCATCCCTTCGCCTATAATGGCTATCTCCCATTGTACAGCGCTTTTGAAACATATATCGCTGCAAACGCCGCGTATTGACGAGGTCTGGTGCTCATGAACAGCTCGATGTTTCCGATCGAATGCAGTATATCATTCAGATATTTTATAATCCGGTCATCCATATATAAGACGTTTTGTGGAATCCAATTCAGCTCTGAAGTATTGATTCTTTATGGCCGTTTCATCAACAAGATCTATTTTACGACCCAACAATGAGCGCAACTCATCCAAAAAATCGAAGAATGTGACAAATAGATCAGAAATCTCATCGTAATGAAATACGACCGAGAAATCCACGTCGCTGTCGTTGTTGAAGCGGGGTGTGAGAATAGAACCGAATACCCACAGCTTTGCGACCTTGTACCTGCGGCACAGGGCGGCGATGGCTTCCATATTGGATTCTATCAACTTCATGTGGCAAAGATTGTAAATCGTATATAAAAACAATCAGTTTAGGTAGTTGGCGTGGAGTCGTCGATCAGCCGCAAAATATCGGACTTAAGCTTTGGGATATGGTTAATCACTATGGCCCAAAGGATATCAGGCTTCAATGAATCGTATGCATGTATGACGTAATTTCGTGTATCAACAATTTTCCGAGCGGATGTCACATTAATAGTGGGCGCTATTTTCAAAATGCGATTCATTGCTTCACCTAAGATCTCGATATTACGTTCAACAAATTTCCGAAAAATCACATCATTTTCAAAAATTTCATATTGACGTCCAAATCTAATTTCAGCCATTTCTATTTCTGAAATCGCCTGAAGCATATCCTCAAAATATTTCTTTACAGATTCATCCATAGATCAGCCGCTTTGTGTTGTCGAGTTCTTTGCGGAAGACTTTATTCTTTACGGCGTCGTCACATACAAGGTCTATTCGCCTGCCGAATAAATCTTCAAGTTCATGCATAAAATCAAAGAAGATGTCGGCCCAGTCGAGGCCTTCCCGGTTGATAGTCTCCGAGTCGAAATTCACCGAGAAATCCACGTCGCTGTCGTCGTTGAAGCGGGGTGTGAGAATAGAACCGAATACCCACAACTTTGCGACCTTGTACTTTTTGCACAGGGCCACAATCTTATCGATATTCATTTCAATCAGTTTCATGCCGCAAATATAATCATTTGTAATGATATAACAAAAAACGAATCCCGGGAATCCCGAGATTCGTAATGTGGAGTATAGCGGACTCGAACCGCTCACCTCGACACTGCCAGTGTCGCGCTCTAGCCAGATGAGCTAATACCCCGGTTTTGCGTTGCAAAGTTAAGCCTATTTTTTTACTCTGCAAAGGGATTTGGGTGTTTTAATTTATTTTTGTGTTTTTTAAGGTATTTTTAAATCTTGCGGACGGCTTTTTTCATACCTTTGCGACATTATTACCATGAACTAACCCGCAACTATTTAAATATTTGCCAAACACATGAATCTCAAAACAATCCTTCTTGCGATAGCCGCCGCGGCCGCTATCATGCCGGGGGTAGCGCAGGAGCCTGCCAAGGCTCAGTGCAATCAGTGCACCGGTTGTTCCGAATGTCAGAAGCCAGTTGTGGTGGGCGCCGCCCGTCTCGATCAATATATTCCGCTGCTCAAGGGCAAGCGGGTAGCGTTGCTGTCCAATCACACCGGTATGGTGGGCGACAAGCATTCGCTCGACCTGATGCTTGAGAACGGGGTGAATGTGGTGACTATCTTCTCGCCCGAGCACGGTTTCCGCGGCAAGGCGGATGCCGGCGAGCATGTGAAGAGCGGTGTCGACGAGCCTACCGGAATTCCTATCGCTTCGCTTTACGACGGCAAGAAACCCGGTCCCTCGCAGGAGGTGATGGATGGCCTCGACATTATCGTATGTGACATCCAGGATGTGGGTCTGCGCTACTACACATATTATTGCACGATGCTGCAGCTGATGGACGCCGCCGCTGCCAACGGCAAGCAGTTTATGGTGCTCGACCGCCCCAATCCCAACGGCATGTACGTCGACGGTCCGATCCTCGACATGGAGTATGCCAGCGGCGTGGGCCGATTGCCTATCACCACCGTGCACGGCATGACCCTGGGCGAGCTTGCCCGCATGATCGTGGGCGAGAAGTGGCTCAAGGAAGGACGTTCGCTCGACCTGACTGTCATTCCCTGCGAGAACTACACTCACCAGACACGCTATGAGCTGCCGATTGCTCCCTCGCCCAACCTGCGTACCATGAACGCCATATATCTCTATCCGGCTGTATGCTACTTTGAGGGTACTCCGGCCAGCCTCGGCCGCGGCACGGATATGCCCTTTGCCGTATATGGTCATCCCGACTATGACGATCATTCGTTCTCGTTCACACCCCGCAGTGTCGACGGCGCCAAGAATCCGCCGCAACTCAACAACCTGTGCTATGGCAAGGACCTGCGCGGAGTGCCTGACGAGGAAGCTATCGCCAACGGCGTGAACTTCGACTATGTGATCGACTGCTATAATCATACGGGTCGCCCCGAGGGTTTCTTCACCCGCTTCTTCACACTGCTGAGCGGCCGTCCCGACATCGTCGAGATGATCAAGGCCGGCAAGAGCAATGCTGAGATCAAGGCCACCTTTGCCGACGATATCGCTGCATTCAAGAAGCAGCGTAAGCCTTATCTCCTTTATGCTGAATAAGCTCTAAGAAACCTCCAATCATGTCACAGCCAGTTATCGTAATTATCACCATCGCGGCCTATTTCGTGCTGCTGATGGTAGTGTCGTACTTCGCCTCGCGGGGCAGCGACAATAAGACATTCTTCACCGGCGGCCGTCAGGCTCCGTGGCCGCTTGTGGCATTCGCCATGATCGGCGCTGCCATTTCGGGCGTCACATTCATATCGGTGCCGGGCATGGTGGCGGCCAAGGGCTATGCGTATCTGCAGATGGTGCTGGGATTCATTGTGGGCTACTTTGTGATAGCCTTCCTGCTGGTGCCGCTGTTCTACCGCCGCAATCTCATATCCATCTACGGATACCTTGAGGAACGTTTCGGCATGAGCACCTACCGCTCCGGCGCATGGCTCTTCTTCATCTCCAAGATGCTTGGAGCCGCGGTGCGTTTCTTCGTGGTATGCGCCGTGCTGCAGTTGCTGGTGTTCTCGCCGCTACATATCCCGTTTGTGTTCAACGTCATCGTCACCATTGCCCTTATATGGCTGTATACGGTGCAGGGCGGTGTCAAGACCCTTATATGGACTGATACTCTCAAGAGTTTCTGCCTCATCATGTCGGTGATACTGTGCATCTATTTCGTGGCACAGAATCTCGGCTTCTCGATGGGCGAAATGGTCAGCGCCATCAAGGAGCATCCCACCTCGCAGATGTTCTTCTTCGACAATCCCAAGGAGGGTACCTACTTTTGGAAGCAGTTCCTGGCCGGTGTATTTATGGCTATCGCCATCAACGGTCTCGATCAGGATATGATGCAGCGCAACCTTGCCTGCAAGGACTCGAAGCAGTCGCAGAAGAATATGATAGTGAGCGGTATCATGCAGTTCTTTGTCATCTCGCTGTTCCTGCTGCTGGGTACCCTGCTCGTGATATTCATGGATAATATGGGCATGGAGACACCCGCCAAGAGCGACGAGATATTCGGTGCCGTGGCCTTCCATCCCTCCATGCCGGTGATCGTGGGCATCCTGTTTGTACTCGGCCTTATCGCTGCCGCTTATTCGGCCGCCGGCTCGGCTCTCACATCGCTCACCACCTCCTATACGGTGGACATCCTGCAGGCTCATAAAAAGCAGGACGACAATCGCCTTACCCATACCCGCAAGCTGGTGCACATCGCCATGTCGACAGTGATGGGCCTGGTGATCATAGCCTTCTATTACCTGAGCGAGGAGGACGCCATCTCGGCTGTCTATACTCTTGCCAGCTATACGTATGGCCCGATACTGGGCCTGTTTGTGTTCGGCATGATGCATTCGCGCCCGGTCCACGACAAGTATGTGCCGGTGGTGTGCATTCTGGCACCGTGCCTGTCGTGGTGCCTGCAGTATTGCCTCAACAAGTGGTGTGGCTATGAGACGAGTTTCGAGTTGCTGCTCATCAATGCGGCCTTCACTATATTAGGTCTGTATATACTGTCAATCGGAGCCAAAGAACGTCCTGAAATCAAAGCCTAACCCTGACCTTGGCAAACGAAACAGTCAACCGCTGCGTCTGGCTCCTCGACACTATCCGCCGCCACGGGCGTATCACCCGGCAGCAGCTCGAGGAAGCCTGGCTGCGGTCGCCCCACAGTAACGGGCGACCGCTGAGCCGGCGCACATTCTGCAATCACCGCAATGCCGCCGAGGAGCTTTTCAATGTCAATATAGTATGCGACCCCAAGAGCTTTGAGTATTACATCGAGGACGACAACAAAAATCATGAGAGTGTAACCGACTGGCTGCTCAATTCAGTAAGTCTCAACGAAGTGCTCGTCGGAGCCCGCGACATCACCGACCGCATATTTCTTGAGAATGTGCCCTCGGCCCGCGATTTTCTAAACATCGCCATCAGCGCCCTGAAGTCTAACACTCTGCTGAGGTTTGACTATCATTCATATACGCGCACCCTTCCTACGCCGGGTATTGTGCTCGAGCCATATTTTCTGCGACTGTTCAAGCAGCGCTGGTATCTTATAGGCAGAAATACAGCCGAAAACCGCGTGAAGACTTACGCACTCGACCGTATGTCGGGGGTGAAGCAGCTCGCCGACACCTTTACGCCTGATACCGACTTCGACATGCACGAATATTTCCGCCATTCATACGGCATTGTTGTCACGCACAATGATCCGCGCAAGGTCGTGATCCGGGTCGATCCGCGTCAGGCCAAGTATTTCAGGGCGTTGCCGTTGCACAGTTCGCAGACCGAGACGGTATCAGATAAATTCTCGCTTTTCACATACAATATACGCCTCACCGACGATTTTGTGTCGGAGCTCCTCAGCTATGGCCCGAGAATCACCATCCTCGAGCCGCCCGAGCTTCGCGCCATGATCAAGAGTTCGCTCCGCGACACCCTCCGCAATTACGAGGAAGATTAAGAGCCAGCTCTAATTTATTGTTGCGGGAGGAGGGCGGCGATGTATTTGCCGAGAATGTCAAACTCGAGGTTTACGCGTGTGCCGACGGAGATGCGGCAGAAGTTTGTGTGCTCGAGTGTGTAGGGGATGATTGCTACGCGGAATGTCCCCGGAGCCGAGTCGCACACCGTGAGGCTCACGCCGTTGACGGTCACCGAGCCTTTTTCAACAGTCATATAGCCTCGGCGGCGCATCTCCTCGCTCACCTCATAGCGGAAGCGGAAGTAACGCGAGCCGTCAGCGTCCTCGATGTCGTCGCACACGGCGGTGGTGTCGACATGTCCCTGCACGATATGGCCGTCGAGGCGTCCGTTAAGCATCATCGAGCGCTCGAGGTTCACGAGGTCGCCTTCGGCGAGGTTGCCGAGGTTGCTGCGCTCGAGGGTCTCGCGTATGGCCACCACTTCGTAGGTGGAATCGGGGTGGATGTCGACTACGGTAAGGCACACGCCATTGTGGGCGACCGACTGGTCGATACGCAATTCGGATGCGAACGACGAGCGCACGCGCAGGCGCAGGTTGCCGTCGTTGCGTACAGCCGCAACGACGGTAGCGGCTTCTTCAACTATTCCTGAGAACATAGCTTGAGGTTTTTGGATTCGAGATTGAGGGGGCGGTCAACGGGCCATTTCACTGTGAATGTGAGGGTATGGGCCTCGTCGTCGTATTTGGGCTTGATGTTGCGTCCGTTTACCCTGAATGTGGCGGGAGCAGCCGCGCGGTGTATCACAAATGTGAGGGCGATGTTGACCGGCGCACCGGTATATGTACCCTTGGAGATAACCTTGATGCGGCTGCCGCCGGCATTGCCGCTGAAAGTGATGAGGCGGTAGGTGCCCGACGCGATGGTGCCGGGGGTAAGACGGTCGTCGTCAAAGAGGGTGAACTCCGATGCCTCGTCTGCTACGGGATAATAATTCACGGTGAGGCGTGCGGGGTCGTAGTCGGCGGTGCTGCTCATCGCGTAGTCGGCCATCGGGATGAAGGCGCCGGCGCGCACGAATACGGGCAGTACGTTGAGCGGAGCGGGATAGCTGATAGTGCTGTAGCCGTCGTAAACCTTGCAGGGGTTCTTCATATCGAGCCATTTGCCGGCGGGGAAAGTGATGTTGCGCTCGGCGGTAGCCTCGGTCATTACAGGAGCTACCAGGACGTCGTTGCCCCACAGGAATTCGTCGGAGATGTCGTCGAATGTGCGGTCGGGGTCGGTGAAGTTGAGCGGACGCACCAGCGGGTATCCCTTGGTGGCGTTCTCATAGGCCAGTGTATAGTTGTATGGCAGCCAGCGGTAGCGCTCCTTGATTATGGGCTCTATGACAGATGCATACTGCGGATATTTGTATGGCTCGGCATACTGCTGGGCGTGAGTGCGGAGCACAGGCGAGAAGAGACCGAGCTGCAGCCAGCGCACATACAGCTCAGGCATGTATGCGTTGTCGGGGTCGACGGCAAAGCCGCCCACATCGTGGCCCATATATCCGAGGCCCGACAGGCCGGAGTTGAGCATGATGCGCACCTGCGGCTCAAGACCGCCCCACGAGCGGGACACATCGGTGCTCCAGGGGAACACGCTGTATCGCTGCAGTCCGGTAGTGCCGCCGCGCATAAGGGTCATAAGGCGGGTAGAGGGATATTCCTCCTTGAACAGTTCGTAAATTATCTCGCTCCAGTCGTTGCCATACTGGTTGTGATAGAGCGGAGCGGTGAGGCCGTTGGCGTGCAGGCCGCTGAGAGGATGTACCTCGGGCTCGCCAAGATCGCCCCACCAGCCGGTGATACCGCCGTCGGTGAGCGACTTGTAGCGATCGCGCAGCCATGTGCGGGTGTCGGGGTTGGACACGTCGAACATGCCGCCTTCGCCGACCCATATCTTCACTTCCTGATCGTTGCCGAGGGTGTCCTTGAGCAGCATGTTGGCTGCCTTGAGCTCGTTGTAGTTGTCGATGCCGCGGCCGTTGCGCAGAATGTAGGGCTGCGATATAGCCACCAGGTTGACGTTTTTCTTCTTAAGATCGGCAAGCATGTGTGCGGGATCGGGCCATTGCTCTGGATCCCATGCCAGGCGCCCCATGTCCTGCTCCTTGCCGTACCAGTACAGGTCGAGCACGATGCCGTCGAGGGGATATCCGGCCCGCCTGAGGGTATCGACTACGCCGAGGGTCTCGGCTTGATCGTGATAGCCGTATTTGGATGTGATGTAGCCAAGGCTCCAGAAGGGCGGCAGATCCTGACGGCCGGTGAGGGCCGTCAGCTGCTCGGTGACATCGGCCAGCGTGCGTGCGCCGTTGATGAAGTAGTAGCTCACTGGATGCGGATTCTCGGTGATATACCGCAGGGGATTGCCTGCGATTAGCTCGGCACGGGCATAGTCGTCGAAGAGTATTGCGAATCCGTCGCTGCTGAGCAGCAGCGGCATTGTGATATTCATCTGCGATATGCGGGGATCGCTGCCGGTGTAGCCGTAATTCTGCCGGTTGAACATCACCAGTGTGTCTCCGCGCATATTGAGTTTGTGGCCGCGTTCGCCGGCGCCATAGAGCGAGCCGGTCGATGTAGTGTAGAGGCATAGCTCGGTCTTGCCGTCGGCAGTGCGCCGCTCGCCATTGTCGGTGATGGTGCGTCCGGCACCTGCGGTGATGGTGAGCGAGCCGGTGCGGTCGTCGATGGTGGCGGTGATTCCTGCGGGGGTCGACAGAGTCGTTACGTATTGTCCGACGGAGACTATGTCGGGCTCGGCCGATTCGGCGAGTACGGTGGCGCGCGAGGGCAGGGGAGTCTGCCCGAGGCCATTGTTGGTCACACGCAGTATATTGTCATTAATGGCTGAGACGGTCACAATACGGCCGTCGGGGGTCGTGGTGGCGGCCGTATGGCCTTCCACCCTTGCACCGGCAGCGAGTGATACTCCCAGAGCGGCCATTGTCAGATAGTTGCGAATCATGTCGATTGTGTATGAGGTGTTTATGCGTGATATGTAAGATTTCTGTAAAGATTCGGGCACTTATTTTTTCTTTGCCGGGTCGATCCTGTTGAGGTAAGTCTGCACTGATATGACATTGTCGCCGGCCTTGCAATAGGTGCCTTCGGGCTTGAATATTTTTTTGTTAATACTCTGACGGGCATGATCGGCCACCTTGCCGAAGCGGTCGGAAGCCTTCAGCTTGACGCCCCACACATCTACAATGCGCTGAAGCCTGAAGTTGTTCATGTCGTCGAACAATCCTGTGAGGCCGAGTTTATCAAGCTCGGCGCGATCCCATCTGGTGTTGCTGTCGAGATATCTGATGGCCTCGGCGCTGACGTGTCCGTCGGTCTGAGGAGCAGGCGCGGGAGCGGCAGCCCGGGGCTGTGTCTGTTCCGGAGCGGGAGCCACGGCAGCTTTCTGTGTGGCTGCGGTCGGTTCGGGCTGAGCCGGACTATCCTGCGCGGTTGCCGGGATACTGTCGGAAGTTGCAGCAGAAGATGGCCCGGACGAACCGCCCATGATGAGCCATCCGAGCGCAAATCCGATGACAAGCGCAGCAACAAAACCGATGATTGTGTTGCGCCGCGACAGCCACGAGCCCGAGCCGGTGTATTGCAGATGGTTGTTGCGTGCCTGCCCCTCCTTTATATCGTCGAGCAGGGCATATCCCTCTACGGGGCTGTCGGTAAGCTCGCGCTTGGTGTGTATCTCGAAGTGAATGGGCGCACCGAGTTCCGACGACTTTACCGGCAGCTCGAAGCGGTATATCTTGCGCTGCTCCTGCAGCTGTATGAGCGCCTGAGTGGTGGCGGCCAGGTCGAGACGGGCGTGGAAGGGGAAATAACCGGCGGCGCGGATCACGACATCGGCTCCCTTGAGCTCGTCGTGTGTGAAGGTGCGCGCCTCATTTATTTCCACTCCGTTCACCATGATTACAGCACCGTGGACAGGCGTCTTGGACGTCTGAGAGGTGATGTAGAACGATGCCGGAGTAAGCGACTTGCGGCTGTCGGCATTCGATACCGGCTCCAGCTGCTGTCCGTCGGCCTCTATGGTCACCATCTGCGTCTTGTCCTCAAAGCCGCCCCGCTTCCACACCACAGCCACTTCGCTGCCGAGGCTCACAAGGAAAGGCCGGTCGAACACGTGGTGGAAAATATGAGGCACAAAGCCGTCGGGCTGCTCGGGAGGCGGCAACAGCGCCACATTGGTGCCCGGTGCAACGTCAGTAACGTCAGTGGCCGACGAGGTTACACCGAGGGCGGCATCGACAAGCACTATGCCCGCATAGTCGATAAAAGCCGGCTGATAGAGAGCCCCTGCATAAAAATCTTCAAGTTTGCGCCCCGTATCGCCGCCATACATGCAGCAGGCATAATCCCGACCCTCCGAAGCTACACATGCCGGCGGATTCGGCTCCACCGGATACTCTTTGGAGAACAGTTCGTGCAGGTCGTTGATATCCTCGGCACTCACGCTGGGATTGGACACCATGCGGGTGGTGCGTCGAACAATATCGGCCATCTCCTCGCGTGTAATTATCAATCCGTTAGGCACGAATATGGTAGTGGCAAGGTGGTCGAGCGGCTTGTCGGGGATGGTGCGCAGAATCGTAAAGAACGAGCCCTCTTCGACATAAGATATGAGATAGAAGAGATACTTCTCGGCCGGATCATAGTCGAGAGACTCGAGCGCGCGGCGCACGTCATGGATATGGCGCTGCACATTCTCCGACGGATTGATGTTACGCACGCTTTTGAATCCTCTCAGCGACTTGCTGATATATAGCTGCAGTTTGTTCATCGGGATACGGTTTGGGGCAGTTGTACAGATAATGTGCAAAGTTAGCAAATTTTTGCAAGAATCCCTACATAAATTCAGAGCTTGTTTTTTATTTTTGTATTTACCTTTGGATTCTGCAAATTGAAGTCAAGTTGGTGGGGGACAAACTTTAGGAGGGTGAAAAGTTGGTTTATCTAAAAGTTTTGCGTACCTTTGTCCACACAATTAATGAGGAATTCGTACCTCTGTATAAACGACCCTAAATCAACATGTTAGAGAAAACCAACCTAAAAGTTCTCGACAAGGTAGTAGTCCGTTTCTCGGGCGACTCGGGCGATGGCATGCAGCTCGCCGGCAACATTTTCACCAATGTTTCGGCCGGTGTTGGCAACCAAGTGTCGACCTTCCCCGACTATCCTGCCGAAATCCGCGCTCCGCAGGGCTCGCTCAGCGGTGTTTCAGGCTTCCAGGTAAGTGTAGGCCAGAACGTCCATACCCCCGGCGACCGCTGTGATGTGCTTATTGCCATGAATCCTGCCGCCCTGAAGCAGAATGTGAAGTTCCTCAAGCCCGGGGGTGTAATCATCGTCGACATCGATTCGTTCAAAGAGGCTGACCTCAAGAAGGCTCTCTTCACTACCGACCGTCCCTTCGAGGAGCTCGGCATCAAGGCTCAGGTGGTAGAGGTGCCTGTCACATCGATGACCAAAGCCGCTCTCGATGGCTCGGGACTTGATGCCAAGGCCGTGCTCAAATGCCGCAACATCTTTGCTCTCGGCCTGGTATGCTGGCTCTTCGACCGTCCGCTCGACAGCGCTCTGCGCCACCTGCACAACAAGTTTGCCAAGAAACCCGCAGTATACGAAGCCAATGCCAAGGTAATCGAGGCCGGCTACAACTACGGCAACAACATACATGCCTCGGTATCGACCTATCGTATCGAGTCCGACGAGCCCAAGCCGGGTATCTATACCGATATCAACGGCAACACAGCCACCGCATGGGGCCTGATCATGGCCTCGGAGAAGTGTGGCCGTCCCCTGTTTCTGGGTTCTTATCCCATCACTCCCGCCACCGACATCCTGTATGAACTGGCCAAGCGCAAGGATCTTGGCGTCAAGGCCATTCAGATGGAGGACGAGATAGCCGGCGTATGCTCGGCCATCGGCGCATCATTTGCCGGCAACCTCGCCGTAACCAGTACCTCCGGCCCCGGCCTCGCCCTCAAGAGCGAGGGTATCGGCCTGGCTGTCATGGCCGAGCTGCCTCTGGTGGTGATCGACGTGCAGCGTGGCGGTCCCTCGACCGGCCTGCCCACCAAGACCGAGCAGACCGACCTGATGCAGGCCCTGTATGGCCGCAACGGCGAATCGCCCGTGGCAGTGGTCGCTGCCGCTACCCCCACCGACTGCTTCACAATGGCCTTCGAGGCCGCCCGCATAGCTGTGGAGCACATGACACCGGTGATACTGCTCACAGATGCTTTCATCGGCAACGGCTCGAGCGCATGGCGTGTTCCCGATGCTGACGAGTATCCCGAGATAAAAGTACGCAAAGTCACTCCCGACATGATAGCCGCCGGCTGGCGCCCCTATCAGCGCGACGAGCAGTCGAAGGTGCGCTATTGGGCACTGCCCGGCACCGAAGGAGCCATGCACCGTCTTGGCGGCCTTGAGAAGGACTTTGTCACCGGCGCTATCTCGACCGATCCCGCCAACCACGAGAAGATGGTTCTCACCCGCCGTGAGAAGATAGCCCGCATCGCCGACAATATCCCCGAACTCGAGGTCTATGGCGCTGCCGACAGCGACACTCTGCTCATCGGCTGGGGCGGTACATTCGGCCACCTGATGACCGCTACCGACGAGCTCGCCGCCGCCGGCAAGCCAGTGGCATTTGCCCACTTCCGCTACATCAACCCGCTGCCCGCCAATGCTCTCGACGTCATCCGCCGCTATCGCCGCGTGATTGTCGCCGAACTCAACACCGGCATGTTTGCCGACTATCTGCAGTCCAAGCTCCCCGGTACAGAGATCCTGCGCATCAACAAGATACAGGGCCAGCCCTTCCAGGTAGCCGAAATAGTCGAACAAGTAACCAATTACATGACCCAAAGCCTCTGAACGATGGAAGACCAACAATATACAGCCGCTTCGTATAAGAGCGACCAGTCGGTGCGCTGGTGCCCCGGCTGTGGCGACCACGCCATTCTCAACACCCTCCACAAGGCAATGGCTACCCTGGGTGTGCCTCCCCACATGACTGCCGTAATATCGGGTATCGGCTGCTCCTCGCGCCTGCCCTATTATATGAACACCTACGGCTTCCACACCATACACGGCCGTGCCGCAGCCATCGCCACAGGCTTCAAGAACGCCAATCCCGAGATGACCGTATGGCAGATTTCGGGCGACGGCGACGGCCTGGCTATCGGCGGCAACCACTTCATTCACGCCATCCGCCGCAACATCGACATCAACATCATCCTGTTCAACAATAAGATCTACGGTCTTACAAAGGGCCAGTACTCGCCCACATCGGCACGCGGCTTCGTGTCGAAGTCGTCGCCCTACGGCACAGTCGAGGATCCCTTCATCCCGGCCGAGCTGTGCTTCGGTGCCCGCGGCACTTTCTTTGCCCGTTCGATCGATGTTGAGCTCGCCACCTCACAGGAGGTGCTTGTGGCAGCCGCCCGTCACAAGGGCACATCGGTGACCGAGATATTGCAGAACTGTGTGATATTCAACAACGGCATCCACAACCCCATCACCGACAAGGCTGTCCGCGCCGACCGCACCATCCATCTCCGCCACGGCGAGAAGATGCTCTTCGGCAAGGATAACAACCGTGGTCTTGTGCAGGACGGTTTCCTGCTCAAGGCTGTTACCATCGGTGAGGACGGCTATACCATCGACGATGTGCTCGTTCACGACGCCCATACTCCCAGCAACTTCCTGCATCAGCAGCTTGCCATGATGGACGGAGAAACACTCCCGCTCGCCATCGGTGTGATCCGCGATGTAGAGGCCCCCTGCTACGACGAGGCCCTCACCGAGCAGGTGGCTCAGGTTCGTGCCAAGAAAGGTTTCGACACCCTGCGCGACATGATTCTCGCCGGCGAAACCTGGACTGTGGAATAATAATCACGATGTACTTATAACTTTTCCGCCGGCGGCCATAAATCTGGCAGCCGGCGGAAATTTATTTAGAGCTTGTAAAAACGATGCGTTTACTCAGATTTTTATTATTGCTTATAGCCTTTGGATTCGCCGTCTCCGTATCGGCCCAAAGCGTGCCGGTGGTGTGGATTATCGGTGAAATCACACAGGCCAAGGCCGATTCTGTAAGTTCCTTGGTCTCTCAAATCAGGAAAACCGGGCCGCGCGACATCTATGTCGGCATAGAATCGGAAGGCGGCAACATCCGTGCCGCGCTCGACATCGCCGCGTGCCTCGCCGCGCTCCAGCCCGACATCACCGTGCATACCCGCAGCACCGACAAGGCCGCCGGGGCAGCTGCCGTAATACTTGCCTCCGGCAGCAAGGGCTACCGCACCGCCGGCCCGCGTACACGCATAATGATTCAACATCCCGAGGAAAGCGACAATGCATCGCTCACAGCCGAGCAACTTGCTGCGGCGGATGCCGAGATGGTGAGTCTGCTGACCCGCGCCACCGGCCATAGCGAGGACGACATCCGCTCCAATATAGAAGGCTGCGACTCGTGGTTTCTCCCCGATGCCGCAGCCGTCTTCGGTCTCATCGACCGTGTGAAGTGATGGATGGATTGCGGGTTTATTTTTTTATAGGTATGATCTTTTTGTCCAATATTCAAGCTCTACCAAATCGATAATTCTGCCTTTTTTGCCCTCTGAAGTGTACTTGTAGACATCGATTGTGTCGCCAAAATACTCACGCATTTTTTTGATCATCCATAGAGTGGCATCTTCGCCGTTTTCAAATACCTGAAATTTCTTCATATTAGGCTTTTTTACCTTTATAAACAGTAAATTCTCTTTATGAGCTCTCTCTCGATAAACGATCTCACCTTTATCATTCGGGCCTTGTTCGGGATAATCGTGAGAGACAGCAAGATACTTACCATCAGCCTTATGAATATTATATATAAAGTAGTGGCTGTGCAGCCACGGGTATTCCGTATTAGGCTCAAAATTCAGAGTATGTTTTTCCTTGTCAACAGAGATTGATCGTCCGACAGCAATCGTTTTATCATAGCCACTTTGATTGCAATATATGTCCCAGGCATCGACAAGATCCATAGTCGTTGCTCCTGTCGATCTACGAAATGTCATTGGTGTAATCAGTTGCCCTTTGCTTAGGATCCATCTCCTCCCCGATTCCTGTGACCTTGCTGCGAACCACGGACCCACAAGTTCTTCCCATTCACCGGTTCCGTTTAAATAATCATCGCAGTCCATTGTATAATTTTTTTCGTCGATGCAGACATATTCAGATGTCTCATTAACGAGTTTATCAAGGAATTCATTATTGATAACGCCGTCAAACGACATATCCGGCTCCTCCTCCGACGAGCAGGCGCACACCAGCGGCAGCAAAGCTACCGCAAAGATTTTTAAATAATTCAGATATTTCATATAAGTTACACTTATTTTATAGATTAATATATTATTGGTTAATCGGCTTAATATTTATGCATGCTTTATACAAACGATTTCCGGTATATCCGTGCTGATTGGGTACGAGACTTAAGTATACGCCATTAAAGTTACCCCAGCCCCAGTTTATATAATAGTAATGATTTGTAATGTTGGATTCGTCAGTGTGCATTATTACAAAGTTCTTGTCATAATCAAAGCTCCAAATTTCGGTATAGTAATCCGTACTTCCACCTGCTCCACCATCAATTATCCATATATGAGGGTCTTCTGAGCCTTTCTTTGTAAGATAGCTACACATAATCAGCGGGCTTTTTTCTACAAGCTGAACCCTTGTAAGATTACCTCCGGGTACTATGTCGCATGAATAGCCATAAGAAGTTATTCCATTATATAAACCTTCTACTGTTGTGCTTGTCGATAACTCGCCCTTGTTATATTTAAAACTTGAACCCATGCTTGTTCTTATATCGGATAATAATTTGGAGGCTTCCTTGTTGCCGGGTGGGTTTAATGGCATAGCATCCCAATTATATGTAGTTGGGTATCGGTAATAATACATGATTTGTCCAAAGGCCACCGGGCCACAACCTGCAGGATATGTCTTGATTTCATCTTTTTCCTCACAATAATGGATAAATCCGTCATTATCATTAAAACCTTGATCTTGGCACCAATTAGTTTTTATGACACTGCCTTTACCATAAGAGTAGCGTTGGACTTCCCTTTCCACAACAAATGTTAATGCCCAATAATCTTCCATATATTGTGGGTGAATTCGACCTTGGACATATGTTGCTATTGCGTCTTTATCACCGATCGAAGTTGTGCCGGTATAATTGTCGATTTCATAATATCTGTATCCCTTGGCGTTCCATTCGTTCATCTTGTCCATCATGATTCGTGAACATTCGAGATATTCTTCCCAGGATATATTTTTAAGGTTACCATTATCATGATCATCCGGGTAGTTGTCCACGGCAGGTGAGGCTGTATACTCGTATTTACGCCACTGGCAGGCTATTGAAGCAAGAGAGTCGGCAGGGAGAAATTCTGATTCCGAAATATCGTGCATGGTGTAGTTAGTCCAATCCTGCAGTGCCGGCGGAAGATCACCGTCAATGCTGAAATTACCTTCTTCTGCATAAGCAAGGATTGGAGTGTAAGTCTTTTCGGCGCTGATAAGTACAAAGCCGCCATCGTTGTCGTAGTTGACGCAGATCATACAGTCCTTTCCTACGCTGTCTTTGATGAGGGATATAGTATACCCGTCCTCCGAGCGTCCTTTTTTCTTGTTAAGAACGCTTGCGATGATATTGTTAACTTCGATCGAGCTTACATCATCAGTGATTTGTTGAACATCCCCAACAATCGCTTTGGCCGAAGGGTCTTCTACTTGCACAGATGCCCCATCGTCGTACGATTCGCATGACGCAAATACAAATACGATCAGCACTGTAAATAAATGTCGTAGTTTCATGGTTGATTTATAAGGTTATAGTTGTATAAGCATGCGATAATGGGTTTCCGGCAAAGATATAAAAATAATCTTATAAATACAACTCCCCCCTCCCTTCGATAACGCCTTATACTCCAATAATAAGAATAAATCTCCAATAATGGATTGGTTTGGCTTATTTATTCTTTCTGCAATAATTGATGAGTTCGGCGAGTCGCATGGATAACTCGGTCATCGACTGTTCGCTGTATTCTATGAAAGCAAAATCCAATGTTTTTTTGCCCGGGAAAGTGATGTAATACGACATACATTCATCGCCGATGTCGCAGGCAAAGATTGTTTTATCGCCATTGCGGTATCGCAATAGCATGCCACCGTATTCATTAGGCCATATAGTAAGGCTTGAAATTATATCTTTGTCGAAAAGTTTTATTATTTCCTTACTGTGAATCAAAGATCGCTTGCTTATTGCAGGCGAATTATATCCGTCCCAGTCTTCTTCCAGCAACGCAATCTTTTCAAGCCGTGAACTAAGTGTGTCTTCTGCTCCGATAGTCATATTAGTAGAATTGACAAATTTCGCTTGTTCACTTGTCGTTGAATATAATGCCGGAAAAGCGAGATTTTGTCTTTATACGCAAATTATATCTTATGCGCGGTCAGGATTTGTCGCGGAAGAAGAGGTTGACGGGTGAGCCGGAGAAGTCCCAGTGCTCGCGGATCTTGTTTTCGAGATAGCGGCGATAGGGTTCTTTGATCCACTGAGGCAGGTTGCAGAAGAAGATGAAAGTAGGTATCTGTGCCTCCTTGAGCATGGTTATATACTTTATCTTGATGAACTTGCCTTTGTTGGATGGCGGCGGGAAGGCGTTGATGTCTTCCTGCAGCACGCGGTTGAGCTCGGAGGTGGGGATAGTGCGGCGGCGGTTCTTGTAGACGTCGACGGCGGTCTCGATCACCTTGTAGATGCGCTGTTTGGTGAGGGCGGAGCCGAAAATTATCGGGAAGTCGGTGAATGGGGCGAATCGCTCGCGGATGGTGTTCTCGAAGTGTCGGATGGCTGTCGGCGACTTGTCGGCGGCGATGTCCCATTTGTTTACGACCACCACGATGCCTTTCTTGTTGCGCTGGATGAGAGAGAATATGTTGACGTCCTGTGCCTCGATGCCGCGTGTGGCGTCGATGATGAGTATGCATACGTCGGATGCCTCTATGGCGCGGATGGAGCGTATCACCGAGTAGTATTCGATGTCCTCGCTGACTTTGGTCTTCTTGCGGATGCCGGCGGTGTCGACAAGGTAGAAGTCGAAGCCGAACTTGTCGTAGCGCGTGTATATCGAGTCGCGGGTGGTGCCGGCGATGTCGGTGACGATGTGTCGGTCTTCGCCGATGAATGCGTTGATCAGCGACGACTTGCCGGCGTTGGGGCGGCCGACGATGGCAAATTTGGGTATGTCGTCGAGCTTCTCGGCCTGGTCGGGGTCGTCGGCGGGGAGATCCTTCACCACTTCATCGAGCAGATCGCCGGTGCCGTAGCCGTTGATGGCCGACACGGGGTAGGGGTCGCCGAGGCCCAGCGAGTAGAATTCGGGTACGTTGTACACCCATTCGTTGGAGTCGACCTTGTTGGCGACGAGTATCACGGGCTTGTTGCTCTTGCGCAGTATCTCGGCCACGTGGTCGTCGAGGTCGGTGGTCCCGTTCATGGCGTCGACTACAAAGAGTATCACCTGGGCCTGTTCGATGGCGAGGTGTACCTGACGGTTGATCTCCGACTCGAAGATGTCGTCGGAGTTCACTACCCAGCCGCCGGTGTCGACGATGGAGAATTCCACGCCGTTCCAGTCGACCTTGCCGTACTGGCGGTCGCGGGTGGTGCCGGCTGTCGGATCGACAATGGCGGTGCGGGTCTGTGTGAGGCGGTTGAAAAGGGTGGATTTGCCCACGTTGGGGCGCCCTACTATAGCTACAAGCATTTATATGTCGGTTGAATGTTCGGAGTTGAATGTCGGGTACAAAGGTACGAAAAAAATTCGTTATTCGATGTATCCGAACTGTTTGAGCTTGTTCTCGCGGTTGCGCCAGTTGGGCTCGACCTTTACGAAGAGCTCGAGATATACGCTCTTGCCGAAGAACTTCTCGATGTCTTTGCGTGCCTCGGTGCCTACTTTCTTGAGCATCGAGCCGCCCTTGCCGATGAGGATGCCCTTCTGTGAGTCGCGCTCCACATATATCACGGCCATGATATGGATGGAATTGTCCTTCTCCTCGAATTTCTCGACGATGACCTCGGCCGAGTAGGGGACTTCCTTGTCATAATTGAGCAGGATCTTCTCGCGTATTATTTCGGTGACGAAGAATCGGGCGGGCTTGTCGGTGAGGGCGTCCTTGCCGAAGTATGGCTCACCCTCGGGCAGCAGCTCCACGATGCGGCGCATCAGGTTCTGCACGTTGAAGCCTTCCTTGGCCGATGTGGGGAATATCTCGGCGTCGGGCAGCATCTTGTGCCAGCGCTCCACGATTTCTTCGAGCTGTTTCTGGTCCTTGAGCAGGTCGATCTTGTTGATTACCAGCAGTACGGGCACCTTCTCGGCGGCAACGCGGGCGAGGAACTCTGCATTCTTGGTCGGGTCTTCCACCACGTCGGTCACATACAGCAGCTCGTCGGCGTCGGTGAGGGCGCCTTCCGAGAAGCTGAGCATGCTTTCCTGTAGTTTGTATTTTGGCGAGAGGACACCCGGGGTGTCGGAGAATACGATCTGATATTCGGGCGTGTTGACGATACCCATGATGCGGTGGCGGGTGGTCTGAGCCTTGGAGGTGATGATGCTGACGCGCTCGCCCACAAGGTCGTTCATGAGGGTCGACTTGCCTACGTTGGGATTGCCTACAATGTTTACGAATCCCGATTTATGTTTTGTTTCCATTATATCTGCGGTGTTTTATGTTAGTCGTGTCTATTTAAAACACGTCCGAAGGTCAAAATGTTATCAGAATTTGCCGGTAAGTATGCGGCGTATGTCGTTGAGTTTGGTAAGGGCCTGAAGGGGGGTGAGGTTGTCGATGTCGATGCCGAGAATCTCGTCGCGCACCTGCTCGAGCACGGGATCGTCGAGCTGAAAGAACGACAACTGCATGCCCGGGGTGGAATCGACGGATGCAAGAGCCGCGCGGGTGTCGCTCTCGGTGGCCGGCTGCCCGTCGCGGCGGTTGGCTTGCTCGAGCTGTCTGAGTACCTGGTCGGCCCGCTGAAGGATTGCGCGGGGCATGCCTGCGAGGCGCGCCACATGTATGCCGAAGGAGTGCTCGGAGCCTCCGGGAGCCAGTTTGCGCAGGAACACCACCTTGCCGTCGATCTCCTTTACGGACACGTTGACGTTGACGATGCGGTCGTGGGTGTTCTTCATCTCATTGAGCTCGTGATAGTGTGTGGCGAAGAGGGTCTTGGGATGCAGGTCCTGGTAGTCGTGGATATACTCGATGATGGCCCAGGCGATGGATATGCCGTCGTAGGTGGATGTGCCGCGGCCCAGTTCGTCGAACAGTATCAGCGAGCGGCGCGACATGTTGTTGAGGATGGCGGCGGCCTCGTTCATCTCGACCATGAAGGTGGATTCGCCGAGCGAAATGTTGTCGGATGCGCCCACGCGGGTGAAAATTTTGTCGACCACGCCGATCCGGGCGCTCTGTGCGGCCACGTAGCAGCCTGTCTGGGCCATGATGACGTTGAGGGCCGTCTGACGCAGCAGGGCCGATTTGCCCGACATGTTGGGGCCGGTGATCATCATTATCTGGTCGCTGTCGTTGTCGAGGGTGACACTGTTGCTTATGTACGGCTCGCCCGGGGGCAGCTGGCGCTCGATGACGGGGTGGCGGGCCTCCACCAGCTCGATGCGCAGAGAGTCGTCGACAACGGGGCGTGTGTAGTGGTTCTCGGCGGCCACGCGGGTGAATGCGTTGAGCACGTCGAGGCGCGCCAGTATCGAGGCGTCGAGCTTCAGCGCGCCCATAAATGAGTTGACAGCCGCCGTCAGCTCGGCGTAGAGCCGCGCCTGTATCGTCTCCATCTTGTCCTGGGCCGAGAGAATCTTCTCCTCGTATTCCTTGAGTTCCTGGGTGATGTATCGCTCGGCGTTGACGAGGGTCTGCTTGCGGATCCACTCCGGCGGCACCTTGTCGCGGTGCGTGTTGGTGACCTCGATGTAGTAGCCGAATACGTTGTTGTATCCTATCTTGAGCGAACTGATGCCGGTGGCCTTGCTCTCACGGGCCTGTATCTGCAGAAGGTAATCCTTGCCCGAGTATGCTATGGCGCGCAGGTCGTCGAGTTCGGCGTCGACGCCGGAGCGGATATAGTCGCCCTTGGCCGAAGCATCCTCTGTTATCTCGCGGGCGATGCGGTCGCGTATCGAGGCACAGGGGTTGAGTTGCTCGCCCATCGAGCGCAGCGAGGGGTCGGATGAACGCAGGCACATTTCCTTGACAGGCGGTATCTGGTCGAGGGCGTTGCGTATCTGGAGCATGTCGCGCGGAGTGGCGCGCTCCGAGGCCACCTTCGACAGCAGGCGCTCCAGATCGCCCACGCGCAGCAGGCAGTCGGCGATATCGTCGCGGTCGTCGGGAGCCTTGAAGAATGCCTCCACCACGTTGAGTCGTTCGTTGATGGCTTTGGGATCCTTGAGCGGGAAGAGCAGCCAGCGGTGCAGCAGGCGCGACCCCATGGGTGTGACGGTGCGGTCGAGCACATCGAGCAGGCTTTTGCCGTCCTCGTCAAGAGCGCTCACCAGCTCGAGATTACGCACCGTGAAGCGGTCGAGGCGCACGTAGCGTTCCTCTTCGATGCGCGATATGCCGGTGATATGGCTCAGGCGGGTGTGCTGGGTTATGTCGAGGTAGTGGAGCACGGCACCCGCGGCCACGATGGCATCGGTCATGCCGTGGAGGCCGAATCCCTTGAGCGAAGCCGTGCCAAACAGTGTGCGCAGCCGCTCATTCGCGGCATCAGGTGTGAACAGCCATTCGTCGAGCTCGGTGATAAGGTAGCGTTCGGTGAGCGTCTCGGCGACTCGCGCTTTGAGACCCCGCTGCACCAGTAGCTCCTTGGGCGCCATGTTGGCCATGATCTTGTCCACATAGTCGGCCGAACCCTCGGCGGCGAGAAACTCGCCGGTGGATATGTCGAGAAATGCGATGCCAACCTTGCTCTTGCCGAAGTGGATGGAGCCGAGGAAGTTGTTCTCGCGGTGCGACAGCACATTGTCGTTGAGGGCCACGCCCGGAGTCACCAGCTCGGTGATGCCGCGCTTCACCAGCTTCTTGGTGAGTTTCGGATCCTCGAGCTGCTCACAGATTGCCACGCGTTTGCCGGCGCGCACCAGCTTTGGCAGGTAGGTGTCCAGGGCGTGGTGGGGAAATCCGGCGAGCTCGACATGCTGAGCGGCGCCGTTGGCGCGGCGTGTGAGAGTGATGCCGAGTATCTCGGAGGCGGTGATGGCATCGTCGGAGAAAGTTTCGTAGAAGTCGCCCACACGGAACAGCAGCACCGCGTCGGGATGCTTCTGCTTCATCTCAAAATACTGCTTCATCAGCGGCGTTTCCACTACTTTCTTTGCCATCTTGTCGAATATTAAAAATCAAGCAAAGTTAGCAAAAACCTGCGAAAGAATCAAGCGCGAGGTTAATCATTTTGAGTATTCGGAGAACTCTGAGAACTCGGAGCACTCCGAGAGCTCTGAGTACTCTGAGTTCTCCACTCCTGTCTGTGTTCGCGCCGGGCTGCCGACATTTGCTCGCGTATGCCTCCTTGTTGCAGGAAGTCTTGTTTTTGCCTTTCGATAAGTCGATACAGCAATACATCTGCTTGATGAATCAGTATAATGCAAATGTTGGCGACCGTTTCATCACTACGTATTTCTACGGCCTTACGATAAAATTCGCTGTCGCTGTGTGCTTTGCAAACGCGGCGCGTCTGCTGCGCTTTCTCACTGTCCTTGTCCCATGTTTCAAGGCTGCGGACACGAAGGTAATCTTCATAGTCGAGCAACAGTTCCTGTAGACTCGCTTTCGCTACATTGGTGAGCTTTATTTCTGTTTCTTTTGATGTGGACCCCGCGGCACTTCCCTCGGCGATATTCTGTTTTCCTGAGCGGGCAGCCTGCAACATCTGATCAGCTGTGCGGTCACCCTTATGAAGAAATCTTTTTATAAAAATATAAGTAATGTCGTAGATTATCTCAGCGACCTTAAATGCCCGCAGGTTTTTATAAAATCCCTTTTGTGGAATAAACTCGTTCATCGGCTCAGTTGGTCACGGCGATGCGGCGCGATGCGGTTTCGTAGTGGGTGTTGTCGGTGGTGACGGATGCGCGGTAGAGGTAGATGCCGCGCTGCACGCGGCGACCTGAGTAGTCGGTGAGATCCCATGTTACAGGGGTGGAAAGATCCATGTCACTCATGCCCTTGACGGTGGAGTCCCACACGGGGTGGCCCATGAGGTCGTATACGGTGACGGTCACCTGCATGAGGTTCTCCGGGCGGTCGTGGCGCACGTAGAAGTTGGCAGCGGTCGAGGCCGGGTTGGCATCGGTATATACGTCGAATATGCGGGGCGCCAGGTCTTCGGTGACAGTGAAGCTGATGGTGCGCGACACCGGATTGCCCGAGGTGTCGAAGGCACGCAGGCGCAGGGTGTGAGGTCCCTTGACGATGTTGTCGAACGGATAGTTGATTGTACCCGAGGGCGAGCCGTCGGGCGAGGGAGTATAGTAGGCGTTGACGTCGGCGTAGGTGGTGCGGTCGTCGAGGGTGAGGGTGATCTGGCGGCCGATGCCGGCCTTGGACAGGTTGATGCCCACGTTGTCGCTGAGGGTGGCGATGAGCATCGGCGATGTATTCACGAACTCGCCCTCGGTGAAGCCGTCGTGATTGAGATACATCGTCTCGATGACGGGCGCGATGGTGTCGGGGCGCTCCGGTTCGTCGAAACCGTAGACATAGAAGTCGCGGTTGGCTCCGATGGCCTCGGCGGCCGAGTTTGTGGCGTAGGCATACATCGACAGTGTGGCCGGGCGGAAGTTGTCGGCCACCATATCGGGCATGGCCATGCTGAGGGTGAACTCGCCCTTCGATACCCGGGCCGAACCGGTGTACAGTTTGTCGCCCTGAGTGTCGAATGTCTCCACCGAGCCCTTGCCGTAGCCGTTGGTCACCACTGAGCGCAGGGCGTCGAAGAGCTCTACGTTCACCACGCCGTCAAAGTCGGTGAGTGGCGAGCCGTCGGGGCCGATGATGCGGCCCGCGAGGGTGGCGTTGGACATGGCGCCTATGGTTATCTGATCGTCGATGTCGACCTTATGGCCGTTGATGGTGAGAAGCTCCACGACATTGTCGGGCGAGGCGGGACGCATGGCCGGGTCTCCCATGAACACGAAGCGCAGGCGGTTGGGGTTGGAGCGGTGCTCGCCGGCCGAGTTGCGGATGTCATTTTTGGCGCGGCGGTATATCTCGCCGGCGGTGAGCAGGCGTCCGTCGATGTCGCGTTGCAGGGTGTGGCGTCCCATCGCGCTCAGGAAGTAGTCGTTGTCGGATATGTACACCGGGCGAGTGGCGCTTATCATGCCGATGGCTCCGCCGTAGCGCTCCTTGTACATGATTTCGCCACCCGAGATGGTCTCGGAGTCCCAGCGCAGGAAGTCGCAGGTCGAGGCTACTACAAATGGCACGTTGCGCAGGTACATCGAGTTGATGTCCTCGAATGTGAGCATGCCGTCGCCGGTCCACGAATGGTTGTTGGCATGTCCGGTGAAGAACCACCATGTGACGCCTTCCTCCAGGCCGCGGAACATCTCTTTGCGGGCCTCGGGATAGGTGCCCCCGATGCGGTCGTAGGCGTCGATGTATATCTTGCTGATGATGTGCTGCTGGCCCTCGGTGTCGAGCATATAGCCTGTCATACGCTCGGCCTGCTGCAGGTGCACGCCGTTGTCCTCGTCATCGGCCAGGACGATGAGGCGGTTTTTCCAACCGGTCTTCTTCGACTTGGTGATGTATTGCTCGAGTTTGTCGATAAGCTCGTCGCCCTCCGATGCCGACAGCAGGGGTATGCGCCCCACGGCCACACACAGGTCGTCGAGGCCGTGGTCGCGGCCCGAGCCGTCGGCGAGCATGGCTATGAAGTCGTCGGTGCCATAGCCGTCGTTGTCGCTCATGGCCAGACGGGCATTGCCCGACAGCCACCAGGGTACCGTACCGGCGCTGAGGCGGCGCGACGATTCGAGTATCATGCGGTGGTCGAGCGTGGTGCGGCCCATCAGCAGCACGTAGCGCAGGGGGCGCCCGGCCTCGTTGCCGCGGTCGTACATCATCTTGAGATACTTGCGGATGCCCGACACATCGGGCGAGCCCGACGAAAATTCGTTATATATCAGCGCCGGGTCGACGATGCTGACCCGCAGCGAGTCGTGGCGGGCGTGCAGGTCGGCGATGCGCTGTGCCTGCTGCCGGTAGGCCGGAGCCGACAGGATGAGCATGTCGGGCGCGTCGACAGCGGGCTGATGGAGATTCTGCGCGGCCACTGTCCCCTCGTATACGGGCTGTGGCAGCGATGCTCCCGGGCGCCATGCCGCATAGGCGCGTGTGCCGCTGCGCGATACGCTCCAGGCCATCCGTCCCGAGGCGTCCTTGCGGGCGTCCACGCGCTCGATGCGTGCCGGGTCGGTCACATCCCATATCCGGGTGTCGGTGCCCTTGCTGTCGAATGTCAGGGCCGGTCCGGCCGCCCAGAAGTCGACATAGCCCGTGGCATCCATCTCCAGGCGTCGCACATAATTGACCGATATATAGTCGAGGTTGGCCTTCTCGGCCACGCGCCCGGGGGTATAGCGCACCTCCAGGCGGAATCCGTCGGCCGATGCCGGCGTGAACGTGTGGCGTGTGGTACCTACCGAGCCGTGCACATAGTGGCTGCTCGATGTGGCCGCAAGGCGGTCGGATGCCACTTCGGGCAGAGCTGTGCCGTCGGCCGAGAAACTGAGTGTGGACGTTGATCCCTGATGGTTGTGGAAAAACTGGCACTCAAACCATACAGGCTCATCGGCCACGCGTCCCGGTGTTCTGAAATCGTAGCTGCGCGCGGGCGTAAACCTGAAATCCTCGCCCACAAACAGTGCTCCGGCCTCGGAGGCCAGCACGCCGTCCTGCTCGTGATGCAGCCGGGCGTAGCCTGTCGACCGTGCCCCGTCGGCATCGGCACCCACACCTGTGGCAGGTATGGCCGGGTTGTCGCCGTCGGTAGCCTCGGTGATGAAATAGTAGCCCCGTGTAGTGTAGATATTGCTCTCGCGGTGACAGTACTGGCCGCTTGAGTTGACCCATGTGTCGGGGCCGGCGGCATAGAACACTACGCCGGCATCGGTCACCTCCGAGGCTATGCGGGGCAGATCGTCGATGTAGGTATCCTGAGCGAGGATGTCGGATATGCGACGGCCGCCGTAGCCATATACGCGCACGCGCGACGGATCGGCAAAGCCCCATTGGCGCAGTGCGGCTGTCGGCAGCAGATGCAGCCCCGAGTGGTCGACACTCACCTTGACCCAGCGGCCCGAGGCAAGCACCGATTGCTGCGCATAGGTGCCGGCGTCGAAGGCGGCCATGCGTGGCGCCGCGCCGCCGAGAAATATCGCCAGCACGGCGATGAGGACAGATATATGTAGAAATTTCGGCATGTCAGAAACGATTGGTCAAAAAGAGTCAGAAAGTATAACGTGCCGGAGCGGCAATTTATTGTGTCACAAGCGGCTCAGAAGCGCTATGTGCTCCTTCCATTCGGCCACAAATGCAAATATAGCGATTTTATGGCAACCCTCCTCGGTCATTTCACCATTATTGGCCGATGGGGCGGCTTTGGAAACCTTCGTTGAGTTAATGCCGGTTAAAATAATTAAAAATAGTTAAGTTTTTTATAATTAACCAAATTCGTTGTAACTTTGTATCGGTCAGTTTTCCCCAAACTGGCCATAAGTGAATCATAGGTTAGAGATGCAACGGCTCGTGAGAGTAGTTGCATTTTGTCGTTAAACACACCGCGTCCCGGACGATTCAGCCCGGGACGCGGTGTGTATGAGACGTAGCGGCGCATCAGTCGTCGAAGCGGTTGCCGACGATGCGGGAGTTGTTGCTGCGGATGAAGTCGAGGATTTCGTCGCGGATGGGCGAGGGCTCGATGTCGGCCTCGATGCGCACCAGGGCGTTGTAGAGCGAAGTGCCCGACTGGTAGATGTGGCGGTAGGCCTTGGCGATGTCGTCGACCTGCTCGGGCGTGTATTTGGCGTGCTTGGTGAGGATTATCGAGTTGACTCCATAGTAGGTGGCCGGATTGTGGGCGATGATGATGAACGGCGGCACGTTGGACGATATGCGGCAGCCGCCCTTCACCAGGACGAAGGAGCCTACATGTACGCCCTCGTGGAGGATCACGTTGCTCGACAGGATCGAGCCGTGCTCCACATGCACGTTGCCGGCGATGGTGACGCCGTTGCCCAGCACGCAGCGCTCGTTGATGTGTGTGTCGTGGCCGATGTGCGAGTTGGCCATGATCCAGCAGTCCGAGTCGATGCGGGTGCCTCCCTCGGGGGTTATGCCGCGGTTGATTATCACGTGCTCGCGTATCACGCAGTTGTCGCCGATGTAGCAGTATGTGTCCTGACCTTTCCAGCGGAAGTCCTGCGGGTCGGCGCTGATGATTGCGCCCTGATATACTTTGGTGTTCTGGCCGATGCGGGCGCCCTTCATGATGGAGGCGTAGGGCATGATTTCGCAGCGGTCGCCGATCTCGACGTCCTTGTCGATGAAGGCGAATGGATGGATGGTGACGTCGTTGCCGAGTTTGGCGGCGGGGTCGACGTAGGCAAGCGGGCTGATCATATAATTGCGTTTTTGGAGGTTGTTAGATTTTGGTTATTGCAAAATTAATAAAAAATTTGATTCATGAAATGTTCATGCGAAAAAAACGCAAAAATAATCAGCCTATGGGATAAAAAAGTGCCGCCTGCCGGGAGGCGATCGGGCAGGCGGTGTGTGTTGTGTTTTTGTATAGTTATGTAGTAAGTCTTATCGTTGAAGCGAAAAATCAGGGGGGAGATCAGCGGTAGTCGGCGAAGCGCTCCTGGAGTTTCTTGCGGGCGAAGAAGATGCGGCTCTTTACGGTGCCGAGGGGGAGGTTCATGTGTTCGGCGATCTCGTTGTATTTATAGCCGGCCACGTGCATCGAGAA
>JAGANS010000016.1 GCA_017624155.1 Muribaculaceae bacterium
CCGAATTAAGGTGGCAATAGCGTCAGGGCTCCACCTCTTCCCATTCCGAACAGAGAAGTTAAACCTGACCACGCCGATGGTACTGCGAAAGTGGGAGAGTAGGTAACCGCCCCCTATCCGAAGCCCGGACATCAACCGATGTTCGGGCTTCTTTTTTTATGGCGCCGGATGTCATTTTTCCTGTCGTATTGCGTCATATAGATATAAACTCTTTGGATATGAAAAATTTTGGATTATTGGTTTGCTTTGTAGTAGTTGCCGTGGGCGCATTTGCCCGAGGTATCAGTGTCGTTGATGACGGCGACGGCGTGGCCGTGGCCGGTGCATCGGTATTCGGCCGCGGTGGCATTATACTCGGCATGACCGATGCCGACGGCCATTTGGACGGCCTCAGTGATGAAGATTTTCCCGTTACTGTAAAATGTCTTGGATATGAAACCGCTCTCGCTTCTGCCGATCAGACTGAACTAAGGTTGAGTCCGGTGTCTTATGAACTGCATGAAGTAGAGGTTACGCCTGCCGACAGGCCTGTCATGCGACTTGTGTGCTATATCCGCGAATACAGCGGTGCGGCCACTGCGACAGACACCGTGCAACTATATTCGGAACACATGGCCGACTTTTTCATACCTGTAGCTAAGGTGAAGAAGTTCAAGGCACAGATGCGTCCCCGTGTACTGAATTCGCGATTATATGCGCGGTCGCGCACGCGCGACGGCCGCGACTCGGTGTATCGTCCCGGTACCCGCGAGGATGCTATGTCGTGGGTCGATATGCTTGAACTGCCGGTCGCAGATGTGAAGGAGAGTGATGCTATCCGCGCCGGCGCCAGGAGTGATATCAGGCAAGGCAAATATTGGATAAAACAGCGCAGCCGCAAGACTGACAATATGTATGCCTTCACAGTCGATTATCTCGCCGACAAAAAGGACCACCGTATGTCGCCTGCATTGTTCAAACTTCTTGGCTTCACACTCGATTTCAATGAGTTGAACACCTCGTGGGCCTATCGCCCGAATAAAGAGGGAATATATACTCCCCGTGATCTGGTTTACGGCACGGTGACAATGTCAGTGCGTGGCCGAGGCAAGTGGGTAAAGAAGGCCTTCAATTCCGATACGCCTGTCGATATTAACGAACTATTTGAGATATATCCTGTGGAGACCGAATATCTGACAGTCGAAGAGGCGAAGGCGCTGATGCGCGATGATACGGCCGGTATGCCGATGCGTCAGAGCCCGGATGTATTGCCTCTGCCGGCAGCGACACAGCGGCTTGTTGACGTTCTTGACAGCAAATAGTCTGTTAGAGCCGGTCCGGCAATAAATGTTAACGTCAGGGCGGTCAATCGTTGAGTGATTTTCTTTATCTATTGAGGGAGCGATGGGGCTCCATCGTGACCGAAAGAGATGAAGAAAAGCGCTAACGATTGACCGGGGGGCGAAGGTAACTTCCGTCCCGTCAAATGGTTTGTGTTAATGATATATAACACGAGCCATGATAGTTCTTCCTTTGATAAACACAAAATTACCATCGCCTCGCATAGCGCGGGCGCTTTTCGGCCTGCTCGTCAGTCGTGTACGTCAAGTACACTCCCTCCTCACAGGCCAAAAATCACTCCGCGCCATGCGACCCTGACGTTAACATTTATTGTCGAACCGGCTCTTAATTATCGTATAAATGGTTGCAACAGTCGCGATAATGTAGTACATTTGCAATGCCGAAAGGCTTCATACTTACATTATCACTGTTTTTACCATGAAGAAAGCTTTACTGCTTGCCGCCATTGCGGCATTTGCCTGTGGAGAAGTGAAGGCTCAGATTATCACAACTGATCCGCCAATTCTGACACAAAGCAGCAAGAACATCACTATCACATATCATGCCGATGACGAGGCTTCCAACAAGGCGTTGGCCAATCTGCCGTCGTCAACAGCCGTATACGCCCATGTGGGGCTGATAACCGACAAGAGCTCGTCATCTTCCGACTGGAAGTACGCACCCACCTGGGGCGATAATGCTCCCAAGTATAAGCTCACATATAAGAGCGCGAGCACATATCAGCTCACCATCAGCGATTTCAAGAGCTATTTCAATACCAATGCATCCGACGGCGAAAAGGTGCAGAAGCTCGCTTTTGTCTTCCGCACGGCCGACAACAGCAAGGAAGGCAAGACAGCCAGCGGCGGCGACATCCTTGTGGAAGTATTCGAGGACGGCTACAACATGACGCTGACCTCCAATGTCACCGGCGGTTTAGCCACGAAGGGCAGCTCGATAAGGCTCAGTATCGCCACCACAGAGACATCGTCGATAAATCTCTCCATGAACGGCAAGCCGGTGGCTTCACAGAATAATGCAACATCGCTGAGTCATACATACAAATTCGACAATACCGGCAATTATGAATTCGTGGCTACTGCCCGCAACGCTGCCGGTGAGACCGTAACCCGCAGCCTCACTGTGTGTGTGCCCGGCAACTCCACCCCTGCCAATTATCCCGGCGGCACACCCAAGATGGGGGCCGTTGCCAATGCCGACGGCAGCGTGACATTCTGCATCGCCGCTCCCGGCAAGAAGGACGCCATCATCGTGGGCGCCTGGGACGATTACGCCGTGCTTGACAGTCGCGTAATGAAATATCAGGACTATCAGGGAAACCGCTATTTCTGGACTACAGTCAGCGGTCTTGACCCCGACGAGCAATATCCGTATTATTATATCATCGACAGCACGCACAAAGTGGCCGACCCCTATGCACGGCTTGTGCTCGACTGCTACAGCGACAAGTTCATCGAGTCGGATCTCGGATTCGATCCGTGGCCCGAGCGTCCGCAATATCCCTACGACAAGGTCGACAACGTCGTGATGGGCGTGTACTGGGGAAATATGAACGCCGGATACAAATGGAGCGACTTCACTATCCCCGACCACAGCAACCTTATCATATATGAGATGCTGCTGCGCGACTTTACCGGCACTGAAGGGCAGGCCAAGGGCGACGGCTCGGTGCGCAAGGCCATCGAGAAGATTCCATATCTGAAAGAACTCGGTGTGAATGCCGTGGAGCTGATGCCGATAATGGAATTCAACGGCAACAATTCGTGGGGCTACAACACCAACTTCTATTTCGCCCCCGACAAGGCCTACGGTTCGCCTGCCGACTATAAGGACTTCGTAGAGACTTGCCATCGCAACGGCATCGCCGTGATACTTGATATCGTGTTCAATCAGAGCGACGGTCTGCATCCGTGGTACCGTATGTACGACATCAACTCCAACCCCTTCTACAACGCCACGGCACCGCACGACTATTCTGTGCTCAACGACTGGAATCAGGACAACGCGCTGGTGCAGCAGCAATGGACCGACTGCCTCAAATACTGGATGACCGAATATAATGTGGACGGCTACCGCTTCGACCTCGTAAAGGGCCTCGGCTCCAACAGTTCGTATAAGAACGGCACCGAAGCCTTCAATCAGAGCCGTATTGACAACATGAAGCGTTTCCATGCTATCATCAAGTCGGTAAAGCCCAAAGGTATTCATATTAATGAGCATCTCGCCGGTGTCGAGGAAGAAACCGCGATGGCCAACGACGGCCAGCTGCTGTGGGGTAATTTCAACAGCAACGCATCGAAATTTGTGAACGCCCAGGCCGAAACCGGCGGTACCAATCTCGGTCAGCTCACCGGCAACGGCCGTCCCTGGGGCTCGCTCATCGGCTATGCCGAGAGCCACGACGAGGAACGCATCGCCTACATGGCCGGTACCCAAGGCAAACTTGGCGCCAACACATGGAGCAAGCGTGTCGAGGCTCTGGCCGTGCAGCTCTTGCTCTCGCCCGGCCCGAAGATGATATGGCAGTTCGGCGAACTCGGTGCCAACCAGACGACCAAGAACAGCAGCGGTAACGACACCGGCCGCAAGAAAGTGATATGGAACAATCTCAATGATGCACGCTTCAAAGGCATCCACGACACCTATGCCGCGTTGTGCAACCTGCGTCAGAGCGAGCCGGGGCTGTTCAGGCAGAATGCCGTGTTCGAGACCTCGGGTCTCGGCGGCAACGCCACCGGTGTGCGCTCCATGATATTGCGCGACGGCAACAAGGAGGTCATCGCCTTCATTAATCCGTCCAAAACGGCTGCGGCCACAGTCCGCGTCAACGCCTCGATGCTGAGCGAGTCGAATTCGCAGCTCATCTGCGCCACACAGGGCACTAATCCCGTGCTTAAAGGCAGCGGCAGCGTGAGCGTCGACCTCGCTGCCAACGGCATGGCCGTGTTCGCCACCAAGTCGGTCACCGGCATCGAGGATATCGAGGGTGATGTCGCATCCCGGCCCTTCGAGGTGCTTGGAGGGGTAGGCGAGATTATCATTTCGGGCAGTTACGACACTGCCGAGGTATACAACCTCGCCGGCGTGCGCATGGGCAGCCTCTCAGGTCTTGAGAAGGGCGTCTATATCGTTAATGTCGACGGCATTGCATCCAAGGTGGCCGTCAAGTAAGCCTTTATCAGCGATATAACAAACTGCCGCCGCGGATACGTCATGTCCGCGGCGGCAGTCGCTATATTATATTATGAGAGAAGAGAATGTCAGTCGTTGCGGAATACGAGGGTATCGTCATTCTTGTCGTAATCGATAACAATCGGGTGCTCCTTGTCGACTTTCTGAGCCAGGATGTCCTTCGACAGCCGGTTGAGCACGAGGCGGTGGATCGCACGCTTTACGGGGCGTGCACCAAACTCGGGATCGAAACCCTCGTCAGCCAGGAACGACAGAGCCTCGGGAGTGATACGCAGCTCGATGCCGCTTGATGCCTTGAGCATCTTCTGTATACCGCGAACCTGCAGGCCTACAATCTCCTCGATCTCGTTGCGGTTGAGCGGCGTGAACATTATGATCTCGTCGATGCGGTTGAGGAATTCGGGACGTATCGTCTGCTTGAGCATGTCGAGCACCTGCTGCTTGGTCGTCTCGATGGTCTCGTCCTTGTTGTCATCGGTCATCTTGGCGAAATTCTCGCGGATGAGTGCCGAACCCATGTTGGAGGTCATGATGATGATAGTGTTCTTGAAGTTGACACTGCGGCCCTTGTTGTCGGTGAGGTGGCCGTCGTCGAGCACCTGCAGCAGGATGTTGAACACATCGGGATGAGCTTTCTCGATTTCGTCGAACAGTACTACCGAGTAGGGTTTGCGGCGCACGGCCTCGGTGAGCTGGCCGCCCTCGTCATATCCGACATATCCCGGAGGCGCTCCCACGAGGCGCGACACGCTGTGCTTCTCCTGATATTCCGACATATCGATACGTGTCATCATATTCTCGTCGTCGAACAGGTATTCGGCCAGTGCCTTGGCGAGTTCTGTCTTGCCGACACCAGTGGTGCCGAGGAAGATGAACGAACCGATCGGGCGCTTGGGATCGTTGAGCCCTGCGCGGGAGCGGCGCACGGCATCGGCGATTGCACGGATAGCCTCTTCCTGCCCCACGACGCGCGAGTGAAGCTCTTCCTCGAGATGAAGCAGCTTTTCCTTCTCGCTCTGCACCATCTTGTTGACGGGTATACCGGTCCAGCGCGACACGATGTCGGCGATATCCTCGGCATCCACCTCCTCCTTGATGAGGGCCTTGTCGCCCTGCATCATCTTGAGCTGCTCCTGAATTGTGGCGTTTTCCTGTTCCTTGGCCTGAATGCGCGAATAGCGTATCTCGGCAACCTTGGCATAGTCGCCCTCGCGCTCGGCACGCTCGGCCTCGAATCCTAATTGCTCGATGTCGATCTTATTTTGCTGTATGCGGTTGATGAGTTCCTTCTCGGCCTTCCATTTGGCGGAGTATTCCTTCTCCTCGTCGCGGAGCGATGCGATTTCCTTTTCGATCTCGCTCACACGCTCGGGCATTCCCTCGCGCTTGATGGCTTCGCGCTCGATTTCCTTCTGAGCTATACGGCGGGTGATGTCATCGAGAGCCTGAGGTACAGAATCGATCTCCAGCTTGAGCTTCGAGGCGGCCTCGTCGATAAGGTCGATCGCCTTGTCGGGCAGGAAACGGTCGGTGATGTATCGCTCCGACAGCTGCACGGCGGCAACGATCGCTTCATCGCGGATACGTACCTTGTGGTGGTTCTCGTAGCGCTCCTTGAGGCCGCGGAGGATGGCGATGGCACTGAGTTCGTCGGGTTCATTTACCATCACTTTCTGGAATCGGCGTTCGAGAGCCTTGTCTTTCTCAAAGTATTTCTGATACTCGTCGAGGGTGGTGGCGCCGATGCTGCGGAGTTCGCCGCGCGCCAGGGCCGGCTTCAGGATGTTGGCGGCGTCCATGGCGCCCTCGCCCTTGCCCGCGCCCACCAGGGTGTGGATTTCGTCGATGAACAGGATGATCTCGCCGTCGCTCGACTGCACCTCATTGACGATAGCCTTGAGGCGTTCCTCAAATTCGCCCTTGTACTTTGCTCCGGCTACCAGGGCACCCATGTCGAGCGAATAAATTTGCTTGGTGCGCAGATTCTCGGGAACATCGCCGCGTACGATGCGGTGGGCGAGGCCCTCGGCGATAGCGGTTTTGCCGGTGCCGGGTTCGCCGATAAGCATGGGGTTGTTCTTGGTGCGC
>JAGANS010000017.1 GCA_017624155.1 Muribaculaceae bacterium
ACACCCCCGACGCCCTCGTCAACGTGCTCGATACCATCGCCGAGATACGCCGCCCCGGACAGCAGATAATCACCGTATGCGGATGCGGCGGCGACCGCGATCGCGGCAAGCGCCCCATCATGGCCGCCGAGGCCGCCCGACGCAGCGACCGCGTGATACTCACCTCCGACAACCCGCGCAGCGAGGACCCGCTCGCCATAATCGACGAGATGCGTGCCGGACTCGACGACGAGGCCCGCAAACGCACATTCAGCGTCACCGACCGCGCCGAGGCCATCCGCCTGGCCGCCGAGCTCGCCAATGCCGGCGACATCATTCTCGTGGCCGGCAAGGGACACGAGACCTATCAGATAATCGGCAACGAAACACACCACTTCGACGACCGCGAGCAACTCGCGGCCCTCGGCTTCAGTTTCTGACATAACACACACCGCAATGCTTTACTACCTGTTCGACTATTTACAGCAAATCGATTTCCCGGGCGCCCGCCTGAGGACCTACATCACCTTCCGCTCGGGCGCGGCCTTCGTCATAGCCCTGCTGATGGCAATCATCGTGGGCAAACGCATCATCGAGCGCCTGCAGCTGATGCAGGTGGGCGAGATAGTGCGCAACCTCGACCTCGAAGGCCAGACCAAAAAGACCGGCACCCCCACCATGGGCGGCATCATCATCATCCTGTCGATACTGGTGCCCTGCCTGCTCGTGGGCAAGCTGTCCAATGCCTACATGATACTGATGCTCGTGGCTACCGTATGGCTCGGCTCGCTGGGATTCCTCGACGACTACAAAAAGATACAGAAGCACAACAAGGACGGCATACGCGGCATCTACAAGATAATCGGTCAGGTGGGCATCGCCCTCATCCTCGCCGGCACCATGTACTTCAACCCCGATATGGTGACCGTGCAAAACCGCGAGGTGATCAACGAGACAACAGGCTCGGTCGAGGAAGTGGTATACGACACCGAGATGACAAAAAGCCCCGAGACAACCCTGCCTTTCGTGAAGAACAACAACTTCAACTATTCGTGGGTGACCTCGTGGATGGGCGATCGCGCCGGCGAGATCGGCGGCTGGGTGGTATTCTTCATCATCGTGGTGTTCCTCGTCACGGCCACCTCCAACGGCGCCAACCTCAATGACGGCCTCGACGGTATGACCGCCGGCCTATCGGCCATAGCGGGCTCGGCTCTCGCTATCATGGCCTATCTCGGCGGCCATATCATCTACTCGGCCTACCTTAATATAATGTATGTACCCGACAGCGCCGAGCTGGTGGTATACATGGCAGCATTCGTGGGCGCCCTGGTGGGCTTCCTGTGGTACAACGCCTATCCGGCCCAGGTATTCATGGGCGACACCGGCTCGCTTACCCTCGGCGGCATCATCGCCGTATTCGCCATACTCATCCACAAGGAGCTGCTGCTGCCAATCCTCTGCGCCCTCTTCTACATCGAGGACCTGTCGGTGGCCCTCCAGGTGATGTATTACAAAAAGACCGGCGGCCGCCGCATATTCAAGATGGCACCGCTCCATCACCACTTCCAGAAGCCCGGCAACGCCGGTATCGACGCCCTGATACAGCGGCCACTCCAGGCTATACCCGAGGCCAAGATAACCACCCGATTCTGGATCATCGGCCTCATCCTGGCCGTGGTGACCTTCGTAACACTGAAAATACGTTAAGCAATGAACGACAACGATAACAAGCGCCGCCTGGTAGTGCTCGGCGGCGGCGAGAGCGGCGTCGGAGCCGCAATTCTCGCAAAAGACAAGGGCATGGACGTGTTTCTGTCTGATTCGGGCAGCATCGCGCCCCGCTATGCCTCGGTTCTCGACAAGGAAGGCATCCCCTACGAGCAGGGCTCACACGACATGGCCCGCATACTCGCCGCCGACGAGGTGGTGAAGAGCCCCGGTATCCCCGACACAGCCCCCGTAATAAAGGCTATCAAGGACAAGAATATCCCTATAATCAGCGAAATAGAGTTTGCAGGCCGATATACCGACGCCAAGATGGTATGCATTACCGGCAGCAACGGCAAGACGACCACTACATCGCTAATTTACCACATACTGCGCCGTGCCGGCATCGACGCAGGCCTGGCCGGCAACATCGGCCGCAGCCTGGCCCTGCAGGTGGCCCGCGAGCCACATCCCATATATGTCATCGAGCTAAGTTCGTTCCAGCTCGACAACATGTATTCGTTCAAGGCCAACATCGCCGTGCTGCTCAATATCACCCCCGACCACCTCGACCGCTATGACTACAAGATGCAGAATTATATCAATGCAAAATTCCGCATCCTGCAGAACCTCACTCCCGAGGACGCCTTCATCTACTGGCAGGACGACCCTGTGGTAGCCGCCCAGCTGCGTCAGATAGCCACCGAGGCACGCATGTATCCATTCGCCGAGCATAAGGAGGAAAACTCGGCCGCATACATCGACGCCGAGGATAACTTCATCATCAACACCCCCGCCGAGGATTTCTCCATGCCCCGCGCCGACCTCGCCCTGCACGGCCTGCACAATATCTACAACTCTATGGCCGCCGGCATCAGCGCCTGTCTCCTGAACATTAAGCGCGAGGACATACGCTCGGCTCTCGGCGACTTTGCCGGCGTGGAACACCGCCTCGAATTCGTACGCACCCTCGACGGCGTGGAATGGATCAACGACTCCAAGGCCACCAACGTCAATTCGTGCTGGTATGCCCTCGAGGCCATGAAGCGCCCCACCGTGCTAATACTCGGCGGCAAGGACAAGGGCAACGACTACTCGGAAATACTGCCTCTGGTGCGCGAAAAGGTAAAGGCCATCGTCGCCATGGGCAAGGACAATGCCAAGATCATCGACTTCTTCAGCACCAACACCACGCTTCCTGTTGTCGACACCCACTCGCTGGCCGATGCCGTAGCCGCATGCCGGCGTCTGGCCGCCTCCGGCGACACAGTGCTGCTGTCGCCCTGCTGCGCAAGCTTCGACCTTTTCAAGAGCTACGAGGACCGCGGCACACAGTTCAAGGATATGGTAAACAAGCTCTAAATCTCAGTCATAACACCGCCTTATGAAACTCTCTTCTACAATATCATCCCCCGCAGCCGACGGGCAGAGTGCCGGCAATGCCGCCGTCGCCCGTCCACGCACCGACATGTACATCTGGGGCTCGTACATAGCGCTGCTCATCGTGTCGGTCATCGAGCTGTTCAGCGCCTCGAGCCAGGAGGTGCAGATCGACAACATCTATGGCCCCATACTGCGCCACGGCATGTTTCTGGCTATCGGACTGGTGATGATGCTGCTAATCCAGCGCGTGCACTTCACACGCATCTACTATGCCATTCCATTCTTCGTACTGGTATCGCTGCTGCTCATGGTATGGGTACTTGTGGGCGGCATCAATATCAACGGCGTGCGCCGCGCCGTGCGCATCGCAGGCATGCTGGTCCTCCCCGCCGAGTTTCTCAAGCTGTCGGTGGCACTGGGTATCGCATGGATACTGAGCCGCTCGCAGATCAAGACTCCCGACGGCAAGCATGATGTGTCCAATGCCGGCGTCATCGCCTCGGCCATACTCGTACTTATCAGCTCTGCGCTGCTGTTCAATCAGGGCCTCACCAACACCCTGCTGCTGATGAGCATATCGGTGTGCATGATGCTCGTAGGCGGCGTAAGCTGGCGCAAGCTGGGCTACGTGATGCTCGTATATATCGTAATCGGCGGCGCGGCCATGCTGTTCAAAGCCGTCGCCCACGAAGACAAGGGTCCCACACCCGAGGATATCGCCCTCGCCGAAATAAATCAGGAAGAAGTGCGGTCGACAGCCGACAAGGGCAACCGTTTCCACACATGGTCGGCCCGCATAGAGCGACACTTTCGCCTCAACAAGAGCGGCGACCCCATCACCGACGAAAACAAGCAGGAGCAGCTCAGCTACATCGCCCAGGCCCGCGGCGGCCTCACCGGTGTGGGCATCGGCAATTCGCGCGAGAACTCACGCCTGCCGCTGGCCTTCTCCGACTATATCTACGCCATCGTAGTGGAGGAGCTCGGCGCCGTCGTGGCCATATTCGTGCTGGCCTTCTATCTGTTCCTGCTCGGCAGGGCAGGCAGGCTCGCAATGCAGTTCAAGAGCACACTACCCACACTGCTTGTGATAGGATGTGCCCTGGTGATATGCCTGCAGGCTCTGTTCCATATATGCATCGTGGTGGGCGTCTTCCCGGTATCGGGTCAGCCTCTGCCCCTTATCAGCAAGGGCGGCACATCCATCATAGCGACATCGATAGCCCTCGGCGTGATGCTGTCGGCATCGCGCGGCGCCGCCCGCAAGAGCGACAGCGAGGAAGTATCGAAACAGGAACTCTCTACCCTGCCCGAGGCTGTCGCTAACGACAACCCGTCATTGGTTTAACTTTCAAGCAAAAAAACAGACACATGATACAGCGAGTACTTATAAGCGGCGGCGGCACAGGCGGACATATATTTCCGGCCCTGTCCATTGCATCGGCCATCAAACGGCGCAATCCCGAGGCCGAGATTCTCTTTGTAGGCGCACAGGGACGCATGGAGATGGAGCGCGTACCGGCCGCCGGCTATGAGATTGTCGGCCTGCCCGTCGCAGGATTCGACCGCAAGCGCCTGTGGCGCAACATACCCGTACTTTTCAAGCTGTGGAAGAGTATCCGCATGGCCCGGAAGATTGTCCGCGACTTCAAGCCACAGATCGCAATCGGCGTAGGTGGATACGCCTCCGGTCCGACACTCAAGGCTGCCCAGAAAGCCGGCATACCCACCCTGCTTCAGGAGCAGAACTCATACGCCGGTGTCACCAACAAGCTTCTCGGCCCCAAGGCCGAGGCTATATGCACAGCCTACGAGGGCATGGACCGGTTCTTCCCTGCCGACCGCATCATTCTCACCGGCAACCCGGTGCGTGCCGCGCTCACCGAGTGTACCCTGACGCAGGACGAGGCCAAGAAAGCCCTCGGATTCGACCCGGCACGTCCGCTTGTGCTTGTCGTGGGCGGAAGCCTTGGCGCACGTACCATCAACCGCGCCATGGCCGGTGGCCTTGATACGCTACTCGACGGAAACACTCAGATACTGTGGCAGACAGGCCGCAACGGCGAGGAAATCGGCCGCGAAGCCGCTGCCGGCCGCGCAGATGTCAAGGCTACGCCGTTCATCTCCGACATGGCCACGGCATACCGCGCCGCCGACCTCGTTGTGAGCCGCGCCGGAGCCGGCACCATCTCCGAGCTGCAGGTACTCGCCAAACCCGTCATACTGATTCCCTCGCCCAATGTGGCCGAGGATCATCAGCGCAAAAACGCTCTCGCCCTCGCCTCGCGCGATGCCGCCGTCATGATTACCGATGACAAAGCCGAAGCCGAACTGCCGGGCGAGATCAAACGCCTCATCGCAAATCCCGCCGAACGCGAGGACCTGATTGCAAACATATCGAAAATGGCGCTGAAGCAAAGCGACGAACGCATCGCCGAGGTTGCCGAGCGCATTGTCAGCCAACACAAGTAATGGAACTTAAACGAGTATATTTCATAGGCGCGGGGGGCATAGGTATGGCCGCCCTCGAACGCTACTATCTGTCGCGCGGTCTCACCGTAGCCGGCTACGACCGCACCCCTACCCCCCTCACCCGCGAACTTATCAGCGAAGGGGTCGCAATATCATACGAGGACAATGTGGAGGCCGCAGTCCCCGCCGAATTCCGCACGCCCGACCCGGCCACGCTGGTTGTATACACCCCGGCCGTGCCGCACGACAGCAAGGTGATGACATTCTTCCGCGAGGGCGGTTTCAATCTCGTGAAGCGCGCCAAAGCCCTCGGACATATCACCGAAGGGACCAAGGCGCTGTGCTTCTCGGGTACTCACGGCAAGACCACCACATCGTCGATGGCAGCCCATATCCTGCACTCGACGGGAATCGGCTGCAACGCCTTCCTGGGCGGAATCCTGCTCGGATACAACAGCAACCTCATCCTGTCGGCCACGTCGCCCTACTCGGTAGTCGAGGCCGACGAATACGACCGCTCGTTCCATCAGCTTCGGCCATACATCGCCGTTGTCAACGCCACTGATCCCGATCACCTCGACATTTACGGCACCGAAGAGGCATACCTTGAGTCGTTCTCGCATTTCACCGAACTGATACGCCCCGACGGCAGCCTGCTCATCCACACAGGACTGAAATTCGTGCCGAGGCCACCCGAGAGTGTGAAGACATATACATTCAGCCGCCACGATGGCGACTTCCACGCCGACAATATCCGCCGCGGCAACGGACGCATCACTTTCGACTTCGTATATCCAGGCGGTGTGCTGCGCGACATCGACCTCGGCGTGCCCGTCGACATCAACATCGACAATGCCGTGGCCGCTCTGGCCGCATGCCTGCTCACCGGCGAGCTCAATCTTGAGAAGGCACGCCAAGCCGTAGCCTCATACCCGGGCGTGGAACGCCGCTTTCAGTGCCATCTGCGCCAGCCCGGACCTGCGGGCAAGGTCGTGATCGACGACTATGCCCACCATCCCGACGAGGTATCAAGCTCAATAGCCTCGGTACGTGCGCTTTATCCAAACCGGCATCTCACTGTAGCCTTCCAGCCCCATCTGTACACCCGCACACGCGACTTCGCGCCGGAATTTGCCCGCGCCCTGTCGATGGCCGACTCAGTTGTGCTCGCCGACATATATCCGGCCCGCGAGGAACCCATACCCGGTGTCACCTCCCGGATAATCTTCGACCGCATCACCACACCCGATAAAGTGATGATTCGCAAGGAAGATTTTGTAAATACGATGAAAAATCGTAACTTTGACATCCTGTTGACACTCGGCGCCGGAGACCTCAGTTTCATGGTGCCCTCACTGTGCCGCAGCATCGACCCGTCCTCGACAATCTCATATCCGAATGATTAACCGATATCCCATACTCGCCTGCATTCTCGCCCTGCTGCTCGTAGCATACCTGTGCTTCGCGCTGCCGGCTACCGCACGCATGGCGGCCGACGACACTTTTGCCGGCTGCCGCATCTCGGTGGCCGACTCGCTCAACACACGCTTCGTAACACAGGCCGAAGTGTCGCACGAGTGCGATGACATCATGCAGTGGATCACCGAGCGCAAGCACAGGGACGTCGACCTCAACCTCCTCGAGTCAAAACTGCGTGCCTCCGACCGCATCGAGCACGTCAATGTGGCTGTGCTCAACAACGGCACACTGGCCATCGACGTCGTACCCATGGTGCCTGTGGCCCGCGTGTTCGACCAGTCGGGTTCATACTACATCAACGCCGAGGGCAAGCGCATCTCGGCCGACCCGCGCTATCATGTCGATGTACCGGTTGTAGTGGGCCGTTTCACCGAGAAATATCCGCCGGCCCGGCTGCTGCCCCTCCTGAGCCATATCGCGGCTAATCCCGTGCTCGATGCACTGGTATCCACCGTAAAGCAGGAGGCCGACGGCAATATCTTAATAATTCCCACAATCCGCGGCCATGTCATCAATTTCGGCGACACATCCCTCGTCGACAACAAGTTTGACCGCCTCCGCCGCTTCTACCGCAAGGTGATGCCGGTGCGCGGCTGGGAAACCTACGACACCCTGGCCGTGAAATGGCGCGGACAGATCGTGGCCACACGGCGCGACAAGACTCTCGCCGCCACCTCGATGCCCGTCGAAAGCGAAGAATATGACGACATCGACGATACCGACACCATGCTCTCTCCGCTCCACGAATCCACTGAAGACGATAACAATCAACCCATATAAGACACAAATATACTAACGATGAAATATATCGCCGCCATTGAAATCGGTTCATCCCGCATCAAAGGGATTGTAGCCTCAGTCGACGACACCGCGGCCATCACCGTCCTCGCTGTCGAGGAACTCGACTCGGGCGAGACCGTCCGATACGGCCGTGTGCAGAATGCGCGCGAGGTAAGCCTGCGCGTCAACGAGATTATACAGCGCCTCGAAAACTCGCCCAAGGTGGCGCCGGGACGCATCTCGGCCGTTTTCGTCGCCAACGGCGGCCGTTCGCTTGCCTCAGCTTTTGCCGAAGCCACCGTCAAGCTCGGCGGCGAGGCCGAAATCACCGATCAGACCCTCCAGCGGCTGCACAAGGAGGCCCGCTATAACCTCGCCACCGACCGCGAGGTGCTGGCAATAGCTCCGCGCCGCTTCTCGGTCGACGGAGCCGAGGTGAAAAAAATTATCGGAGCCTTCGGCAACGTGGTGCGCGGCGAATTCACCATCCTCACCGCATCGCCCGAGAACCGCCGGGCTCTCGACCGCGTCAAGATCGAATCACAGGGCAACGATATTCCCCGCGACTACGTCACACGCCTGCTGGCCCAGACCGAAATGGCACTCAGCGATTCCGACCGCCAGGTAGGTTGCGTATACATCGACTTCGGTGCCGAGACGACCACTATCGCCGTGTTCCGCGAGGGCGCCCTGCTCATGGCCGCCACCCTCCCGATGGGATCGGCCAACATCACACGCGACCTCTGCGCCGGACTCAGCATCACAGCCGAGACGGCCGAAAATATCAAGATTTCAAAAGGCAAAGCCGTCGTAGAGCGCGTCAACATCCAGGCCCCCGACGACGAGACCCGCGAGATAATCAACTATGTATCGGCCCGCACCGGCGAGATTGTCGCCAATATCAACAACTGCATCACCCAGGCCGGATTCAAGGCAGCCGATCTCGCAGCCGGCGTTGTGCTCAGCGGCGGCGGCGCACGCCTCAACGGCTTCGCCGAGATGCTCGAGGCCCAGACGCGCATGAAAGTGCGCCGCGCCGCTGTCGACGCATCCATTCTGGCTGCCGACAACCGAATTAAGCCTGCCGACCACTTCGACATCATCGCACTCGTCAAATACGCCGCCGCTCACTCGGCCATCAACTGCCTCGACCTGCCGGCGCAGCCCGAAAAGGCAGAAGAGACACCCGAGGAGCCGCGGCAGCGTGTCGTGGCGGCAGCAGCCCGCACTGCCGCTCCCGGCCGCCGACGCGACATCGACCTCGATGATCCCGACCTGCTGCGCGATGACGAGGATGAAGTACTCGAGCAGCCCGACAACGTCAACGAGGATGGAGAAGACCCCGACGACCTTCCCGAGCAGGGACCCGATGCCGAAACCACACGCGCCACTTTGCTCGAACGGCTCAAAAACTGGTTCGCCCCGAAGGTCGATGACAATGACATGGACTAATAACGACTTATCCGCTACACACTATGGCTCCTGAAGACTCACAATATCTCGATAAATACAATACTCCCTCCCCCAACGCCACGCCCAACAACATCATAGTTATCGGCGTGGGAGGCGGCGGCAACAATGCCGTCGACCACATGTTCCGCCAGGATGTGGATCACGTGTCGTTTGTTGTTGTCAACACCGACCAGCAGGCTCTGAACAGTTCTGCCGTACCCGACAAGGTGCTCATCGGTCCCAACATCACCCGCGGACGCGGCGCCGGCAACAAGCCCGAGCGCGCCCGCGAAGCCGCCGAGGAATCGGCCGCCGAGATCGAGGCACTGTTCACCGACGAGACCGATATGGTGTTTGTCACCGCCGGCATGGGCGGCGGCACCGGTACCGGCGCCGCTCCCGTCGTGGCACGCATCGCCAAGGAACGCGGCCTCCTCACAATAGGCATCGTCACAATCCCTTTCGTATTCGAGGGCATGAAAAAGATCCAGAAGGCCATTCAGGGAGCCGACGAAATGAGCAAATACGTCGACGCAATGATGATCGTCAACAACGAGCGCCTTGTGGAGATATATCCCGACTTCGAGTTCGAGACTGCCTTCGCCAAGGCCGATGATATCCTGGCCACCGCCGCCAGCTCCATCGCCGAAATCATGACCAAGAAGGGTTATATCAACCTCGACTTCAACGATGTGGACACCACCCTGCGCGACGGCGGCACTGCCATCATCGCCGTGGGCTACGGCGAAGGCGAGCACCGCGTCACCAAGGCTATTCAGGACGCCCTCCATTCGCCGCTGCTGCGCCACACCGACGTACTCTCGTCCAAGCGTATCCTCTTCAACCTATACTACTCGCGCACGGCCAATGTCAAGTTCAAGGCTTCCGAGGCCAAGGAGTTCAACGACTTCATCAACAAAGTAGAGGACGAGGTGGATGTGATATGGGGTATCACCTACGACGAGTCGCTCGGCGACAAGGTGAAATTCACGATCCTCGCCTCGGGCTTTGACGTAACTGTCGACGAGGCCACCGGCAAGAAAATCAGTCCGGCTGCCGCACCCGTATCCACCGATCCGGTAACTATCGACACCACCCGTATCAGCGAACTCTACGGCACGGAGAAAATCGAGAACTACACCCGCAGCAAGGAAACTCAGAACTACATCCTGCTCCCGGATGACCAGCTCGACGACGACGCGGCTATCGAACGCTTTGAGAAGTCGCCCACATTCACCCGCGACAAGCGCTTGGCCTCCGCGGCCTCAGCTCCTGCCCCGGCCCCGTCCAAACCGACCGAACCCGAGGAGCCGGGAGCATTCCGCGTCACTTTCGGTGATGAGGACTGAGCGCTAAAACCAATATCAGGCTGCAGTGTTATAATAGTATGAAAAAACTTGTAATATCGACCGGCGCCGGCATGAGCGCCGAGAGCGGCATATCGACATTCCGCGACGCAGGCGGCCTGTGGGAACAGTATCCCGTGATGCAGGTGGCCAGTGCCGACGGCTTCCGCGCCAACCCCGCCCTGGTGCACGAGTTCTACAATCAGCGGCGTCATGACTTGCTTAAAGCACAGCCTAACGAAGGTCACAAGGGACTTGTCGGACTTGAGAAGTATTTCGACGTATATGTCATAACCCAGAACGTCGATGACCTGCACGAACGCGCCGGCTCGAAGAATGTGCTGCATCTCCACGGCGAGCTGATGAAAGTGCGTGCAATCAACGACGAGTCGAAGGTATTCAAGCTTCATCCCGGAGCTCTCGACACGACCCCTGAGACAAAAATCAACGGATACCTCGTGCGCCCGCATATCGTATTCTTTCAGGAAGCCGTACCCAATTTCGAGCCTGCCACCGAACTTGCCGCCAAGGCCGATATTTTCGTCATAATCGGTACATCCCTGGCCGTTTACCCGGCGGCCGCACTGCTCCATTATGTGCGCGCCGGCGTACCGGTATACTATATCGACCCTAATCCCGCCGAGGTCCCCGACTATGTGCACGTAATTCGCGCCGGAGCCTCGGAGGGCGTACGCATTCTCGCCGAAAAGCTTCTTGCCGAATTCAAGTAATTTTATTCTATCTGATTATGGAAACTACACGCCAAGCCAAAATAGCCCGTCTCCTGCAGAAGGAGCTCAGCGAAATATTCCGCCAGCAGACCGCCAAAACCCACGGCACCATTGTGTCGGTAAGCGCAGTGCGCGTATCGCCCGACCTCTCGGTGGCCAAAGCATATCTGTCGGTGTTCCCCTCACAGAAAGCCCAGGAAGTAATGGAGTCGATAAAGCTGTCGGCCAAGACAATACGCTACGAACTGGCGCAGAAAGTGCGCTTCCAGCTGCGCAAGACACCCGAACTACAGTTCTATCTCGATGACACCCTCGATTACCTCGAGAACATCGACCACCTGCTCGAACAGAAGTAAGCGTCACACCTTTTTCCTGCTATAACCGATTGTTATCACTACGCATTGCCCTACGTTACCTCGCCTCGAAGAAGTCGCATGGCGCGGTTAATGTGATTTCGGCTATCTCAGTGGCCGGAGTCGCTGTCGCTACGGCAGCGATCGTGGTGGTTTTGTCGGTTTTCAACGGCTTTACCGACATCGCCCGCAACCAGTTTTCGGTCATCGATCCCGACATAATGGTGACGGCCGCGACCGGCCGCGCAATCGCCGACGCCGACTCGCTTGCCGAAGCCCTGGAGACACTCCCCGGAGTCGAGGCCGCAGCCCCCACGCTCACCGAGCGCGGACTGCTTGTGGCCCGCGAAGGCCAGGCAGCGGTAGTGTTCAAAGGCGTGCCCGACGATTACAGCCGGGTAGTCGACGCCACTAACGCCGTGCAGGCCGTCATCGCCACACACGATGGCGACACAATCCACCGTCCTGCCCAGGTCGCCGTAGGTGTTGCAATGCATCTGGCGCTGAGGCCGGCGACGCCGTTCGCCGAGCTGTATGTGCCGCGCCGCATAGGCCGCATCAACCCCGCCAACCCTGCCGGCGCCTTCTTCTCGCAGCCCCTTGTGGCCGAATCGGTATTGGCCGTAAACCAGACCGACTTCGACGCCGACCATATATACATACCGCTCGACGCCGCGCGCACCCTGCTGCAATACGACCGCGAGGCCACCGCCGTGGAGCTGCGCGCCGCTGCCGGCACGTCGCCGGAGACACTGGCCGGTAATCTGCGCGATGCCCTTGGCCCAGAATATACCGTCGCCACTCAGGCTCAGCAGCATGCCGAGGCATTCCGCATGATCTCAGTGGAGAAATGGGTTACCTTTGCCATGCTGATCTTCATCCTCGTCATCGCCGCCTTCAACATCATATCCACGCTGTCGCTGCTCGTCATCGAGAAGCGCGACAACATGGCTACCCTACGCTTCCTTGGTGCATCGCGCCGCCGTGCACGCGCCATATTCATGTGGATGGGCGCCGCCATCACCATTGCCGGCGGCGTGGCGGGCTGCCTGCTCGGCGTCGCACTGAGTCTGGCCCAGCAATACGGACATTTCATACGTCTCAACGGCGATCCGTCCAAACTCGCCGTCACGTCCTATCCCGTGCGCGTCGAGGCCGGCGACCTGCTGGCCGTAGCAGCCATAGTGGTGGCGATGGCTCTGATAACATCTCTCATCACAAGAATTTTCACACGCAAAATATAATGCAAACGGTAATGTTCTCTGACACGGTTTTCGGACCCATACATTCGCGGCGTCTCGGCTCGTCGCTCGGCATTAACCTCTCGCCACGCGACGGCAAGATATGTTCCTTCGACTGCCTGTACTGCGAGGCCGGTTATAACGCCCAGGGCCCCGGCACCACCGGCCTGCCCCGCCGCGCCGAGGTAGTCGCCCTGCTCGAACAGCGCCTGCAACAGCTTCGCGCCGAGGATCACAAACTCGACGTAATCACCTTCTCGGGCAACGGCGAACCCACACTCAATCCTGACTTCCCGGGCATCATCGACGATACCCTGCGCCTGCGCGACAAATATTATCCCGACGTGAAGGTGAGCGTGCTCACCAATTCCACCATGCTCCACCGCCCCGAGGTGGTTGACGCCCTGCGCCGCGTCGACAACGCCATCCTCAAACTCGACTCGGCCAACGACGAAACAATCCGTGACATCGACCGTCCAACCTCGCCCGGCTTCACCGCCGACAAGGTCATTGCGCAGCTCGCCGACTTCGGACCCAAAGCTATCATCCAGACAATGATAACCCGAGGCAGTCACGAAGACCGATCCATCGACAACTCCACCGATGCCGAGGTCGACGCCCTAATCGAGGCCTACAAGACCATCCGTCCCCGCAGCATAATGATATACTCGCTCGACCGCCCCACCCCCGAGACTCGCCTGCAGCGCGTCCCCCGCGAAGAGCTCGACCGAATAGCCTCCCGTATCACAGCCGCCACCTCAATCCCCGTTTCAGTAGCATAATTTCAAATTTAACAAATTACAGCACTAAGATGTAATAATTATGCACCGATCCGTCGTTAAGCACTTTCTTTTATTATGCATTGTTCTAACAATTTGCAGCTGCTCTAAGGTAGATAAAAGCACTATTGACATAAGCGGGGGTATAGAGGTTGAGATTGACAGTGTGGCATCGGGATGCGTATTGTTACCGGTGTCTATGCGCATTATCGATGATATGCTTGTACTCGGCAACAACAAGCGTGACACCATTTGCGATATATTCTCGCTGCCCGACCTCGGGCATATCGGGAGCGGACTGGTGAAAGGTAACGCCCCCGACGCTGTATTGTCGCCGATAGTGCATACAATGACAGCTTATCCCAGTGGCAATGTATGTATGCTGACCGGCCACCCGGGGGTAGTGGCAGTAGTAAGCATTCCTACTTTTTCAGTAATTCAACGCCGCCCGATCATGACCCCTCCGGAATGGCCATTCCCGGGTGCCGTCGAACCAGTAGGGCACGACTCGGTATTCACCCATAACGCCGACCTGCCATGCGACTGGGCTCTGCTTGACAAAGACGGCAACAGCCTTGCCGCAATGCCATGCAATGTACCGCCGGAAATAGACCGTGATATTCCGGATGAAGATATCGAAAAAAGACTCATCCGCTCATCCATCGGACTTGTATCGCCCGACCACACCCGCTTTGCAGTTATACTGAAATGCATGCCGATAATAAGTCTTTACAAAAAAGACGGCAGTTTAGTTAATCTCATCGAGGCTCCGCACACGTATAAAGAACCTTACGGCTGGGTTCTAAGCGCAATATCGACGAATGACTGCATCTATGTGAACTTCCGTTCACCTGAAGACAACGTCGCCGGGCATGTCGCTGTCGCAGCCATCGACTGGGACGGCAATCTAATTAAAGTTTATAAGGTTGCAAAGCCTGTAGGTGCATTCTGTGTTGATGAAAAGCGGGCCAAGATATACTTCACCACCGTCAACGACGATGACAACATATATAGTTTCCGTCTATGAAAAGATTCTGTTTGTTCATGCTGATGGCGCTCGCCACATCGGCGATGATGGCCCTCAACGACAACCCGACTGAAGTCACGACATCTTACGGCAGTTTCGATCTGCCCGCCAACAACGCCAAAGCCAATGACGAGAACGTATGGCAGCACACCGACCTGACCGACGGCACTAAAATCACAGCTCGGGCGTGCCTCTATACGGTGGGTAAGGCATCGCACGACGACGGGTTTCTGGTCTTGTCCGAGGTGATTTATGCCGATGACAAAAGTCCGCTTACCCTCGCAGACGCAAAAGAATACGCTACCTACTCCAGTGCCTGCAACAAGACCGGTACCAGGATAATATGGGGGACCGATGACTCTGACATTCTTCGAGGCTCGCTGTTGCGCAAAGATCCATACATCGACAACGGCATCCTCAAATACGCTATGTACAGACGCAATATTCTGGTAAAGGAGAAAAACGACAAGATCTATATCATAACCGTAACTTACGACATCTCGCGCAATTCCATGCAGGATGCCGAAAATCTGATTGACGGCATCTGCAAAAGCTGGAAAGTGAAATAGCGGCAGCGTAAGCCGACACTTGCCGACATGGCTTGCGAAGCGTCTCTTTTCGGCGAATTTTTCTCAAATTAACGGGTATCTTAGAAATATTTAGTATCTTTGCGTGTTTAGATATTATGGACGCGCAAGATTTCACAATCCGACAGGCTCAGGAAGTCGTCGACCGCTGGATATCCACTACCGGCGCAGGATATTTTTCGCCTCTCACCAACACAGCCGTCCTGGCCGAGGAGACCGGTGAGGTAGCCCGAATCATGGCCCGCCGTTATGGCGACCAGGTGGCCAAGCCCGGCGACAAGGCCGACCTCGGCGATGAGCTCGCCGATGTGCTGTGGGTGGTGCTCGCCCTGGCCAACCAAACCGGCATCGACCTCACCGAAGCCTTCGCCCGCAATCTGGACAAGAAATCCACCCGCGACGCCTCGCGGTTCAAGAATCATGATTAAATAACTGACATAAACATCAATACTATTATGAGCGACAAATACAATCAGGCAATAGCCAACAGCAAGGTCATTGAAGACGATGCTGCCGTAGCAGCCGCAGTCAAGAAAATTCTCGACGAACATTTCGAGGAAAACAATAATACCGAGGTCTACAAGTTCCTTTTCAACACCATTGACCTCACCACACTCAAGGCCACTGACTCCCCCTCGTCGGTAGCCGACTTCACCGAGCGCGTCAACAAGTTTGACGAGGAATATCCCATGCTCAACAACGTAGCCGCCATCTGTGTATATCCCAACTTCGCACAGGTAGTGCGTACCGTGCTCGACGTATCGCGCGTCGACATCGCCTGCGTATCGGGTGGGTTCCCCTCGTCACAGACTTTCAACGAAGTGAAGATTGCCGAGACTGCCCTTGCGGTGGACAACGGCGCCGACGAGATCGACATTGTGCTCAACGTGGGCAACTTCCTCGACGGCGACTATGAGGCCGTTTGCGATGAAATCGCCGAGCAGAAAGCCGCCTGCCGCGATGCCCGCCTCAAGGTTATTCTCGAAACAGGTGCCCTCAAAACCGCCAAAAACATCAAAGCCGCGTCAGTGCTGTCGATGTTCTCGGGCGCTGACTTCCTTAAGACATCCACCGGCAAGGAATACCCCGGCGCGTCGCTCGAAGCCGCATATGTGATGGCCCAGGCAATCAAAGAATACTACGAGGCCACAGGTATCAAGATCGGTTTCAAGGCCGCCGGCGGCGTTGCCACTACCGAAGACGCTGTAAAGTATTACACTGTGATAAAGGAAGTTCTCGGCGAGGAATGGCTCACCAACGAATACTTCCGTCTGGGAGCCTCGCGCCTTGCCAACAACCTGCTCGGTTCCATCCTCGGCAAGGAAATCAAGTTCTTCTGATCCTCACTCCCGCACACTCAAACCAATCGACACACGATGAAAATATGGATTTATCTTAACGGGCTGCAACAGGGCCCCTATTCGCTTGAGCAGGTAAAGTTGCTGCCTGTCGATGCCGACACGCCGGTATGGTATGACGGACTGCCGCAATGGACTCCGGCCGGCCAGACGCCTCTATTAGGACCGCTGTTTGCCCCTGCTGCGCCGGAGCCCGACGGACCGGCATGTGCCCCCGAGACACCGGCCGAGCAGGCTGCGCGTGCAGCCCGGACGGCCACTCAGGCCGCTTATGCGGCACAGGCCGCCGCTCAGGCAGCGCAGGCCGCACAGATGGCCACGACACCCATACCGCCGCGCCCGTCAACCTACATCGTATGGTCGATAATACTCACCATCCTGTGCTGCTCGCCGTTCGCACTGGCAGGCATCATCACAGGTGCGATCTCATCATCGCGATACAACTCGGGCGACTATGCCGGCGCGAAGTCGATGTCGACAGTCACAGAATGGCTGCTCATCATTTCGGTCGTATGGGCCGTCATTGCCGCACCGGTGACAATGCTAAACGGTTGCGCGAGTGTGCTCGTCTGACACCGGCAGCGGCCCTCTGAGCCGCCATCCACACACATTGGCAGGCCTCGCAGCTATCTGCGGGCTTGCCTTTGTGATATATCTCGCGTTGTGCGATCCCGTCACATCGCCGGCACCTCGTTGCTGGTTCAACGCCATGACCGGCCTGCAATGCCCCGGCTGCGGCTCGCAGCGAGCCATCCACGCCATGCTTCACGGACAGATCGCCGACGCCTGGCATTACAATGCGGCTCTGTTTTTCGCCGTGCCGCTGTGTATTCTCTACGCAATATCGCCGCGTCGCCTGCGGCCGATGCTGTATTCGCCGGCAGCTCTGCTCGCAATCGCCGCCGCAATCGCCGCATGGTTCATAGGCCGCAATCTATAAAAGTCTCTTCATCATACTTACTAAGCCAATTTTACCATGAATCTACGAACAATCGCATCGGGACTATTAGGCGGAGCCTTGTCGCTCTTTGCCACTCCGAACGATAATATAGTCACCAATGTGGAGCCTCCCTACTGGTGGACCGGCATGGCCAACGACACCCTGCAAGTGATGCTCACCGGTCCCGGAATCGCCGGAGCAAATGCCTCGGTTAAATATAAAGGCATACGCCTCGCCGAGCAAGTATCGCTCGACAGCCCTGACTATAAATTCCTGTACTTCGTGATTTCGCCCGAAGCCAAACCGGGCATCATGAATATCGAACTCGCACTCGACGGCCACAGCCACCGCATACCTTACGAGCTCAAGGCACGCGACCGCAAGCCTGAAGAATATACCGGCTTTGATGCCTCCGACGTACTATATCTGCTCATGCCCGACCGATTTGCAAAAGGCCGCGGCAAGGAAACTCCCGAAGCTGCCGCTCTCCGTCATCAGGTGCAGCCCGACCGCAGCAATCCCAATGCCCGGCATGGCGGCGACATGAAAGGCATAGAGGAACATCTCGATTACCTCGACTCGCTCGGTGTGACCGCGATATGGGTGTGTCCCGTGCTCGAGAACGACATGCCCGGCGGATCCTACCACGGGTACGCAACGACCAACTACTACCGCATCGACCCGCGCTTCGGCACTAACGCCGACTGGCAGGACCTCGTAAAGGCCGCCCACGACAAGGGGCTGAAGGTAGTTATGGACATGATATTCAATCACTCGGGCTCGGCTCATCCCTGGATGGCCGACATGCCAGCGGCTGACTGGTACAACCACCCGGAGGGCGACGTGATGACAAATTTCCGACTCACCACCGTCCACGACCCTTATGTGTCGGACTACGACCTCGACCACACCGTCAACGGCTGGTTCGTACCGTCGATGCCCGACCTCAATCAGCGCAATCCCCACCTTATGAAATATCTGATACAGAATTCAATATGGTGGATAGAATCATCAAAAATCGACGGTATACGCATGGATACCTACCCCTATGCCGACCTCGGCGGAATGGCCGGATGGAACGAAGCTGTGATGCGCGAGTATCCTAACTTCAACATCGTGGGCGAATGCTGGTATGCCAGCGAGGCCGGAGGCGCTTTCTGGCAGCGTGGCAGCAAAATAAGTCCCCGCGACTCCGGGTTGCCGTCGGTGATGGATTTCTTCTATATCCGGCAGGGACGCGAGGCGTTCAGCTCGCCCACAGACCCCTGGGGAGGCCTCAACAAGGTATACGACCATCTGGCTCAGGACTTTCTATACCCCGACCCACAGCGCATCCTCACATTCCTCGACAATCATGACTCCGACCGCTTTCTGCTCGAGATGCCCGACGACCTCGGCGTATGGAAACAGGCCCAGGCCTTCCTCCTCACCTCGCGCGGCATACCGCAGATCTACTATGGCACCGAGCTGCTGATGAACGGCTCCAAAGAGGGCAGCGACGGATACGTACGCCGCGACTTTCCCGGCGGATTTCCCGGCGACAGTATCAATGCTTTCACTCCCGAGGGACGCTCCGATATTCAGAACGAAGCCTGGGACTACCTGTCGCACCTGCTCAAGTGGCGACGCGGCGATGCCAACGACGTCATAGCCCGCGGACGCCTCAAGCACTTCATGCCCCAGCACGGCATATATGTGTACACCCGAACGCTCGGTGACAGAATGGTCGCTGTACTGCTCAACGGCAACGACACCCCTCTCACTGTCGACATGGCCCGGACCGCCGAAGCCCTGCCATTTGGCAGCACATACACAGACATCATCACCGGTACTCCCGTCACCATTCACCGCAAGATGACCTTCGCGCCCCGTCAGGTAATGATTCTACAGAACTTCTGACCCCGCCCCTCACGCACTCCGCGGAGCGGCACCATGCGATGTATATTATTTTAACATACGGATTTTGGCTCAATCGGCGCATTTTTCGTAACTTTGCACCGTGAACGACACCAAAAGCACACGGACTTCGCCACTGCTGCCCGAGCCTACGCTCAGGCGGCTGCCATGGTATCTGGCATATCTGTCGACATTGCGTCAGGAAGGTGTGGCCAACGTGTCGTCGCGCCGGTTGGCCGAAGACCTCGCCGTAGATCCGTCGCAGATCGCTAAGGATCTGTCGTTTATCAACATCAAGGGCAAGACACGCATAGGCTATGATGTAGCCGAGCTCGAGCGCACCCTGCGCCGTTTTCTCGGCTTCGAGAAGCGCCACAACGCCCTTATGGCCGGTGCCGGCTCGCTCGGCGGTGCGCTGATGCGCGATTCAGGTCTTGAACGCTACGGGCTGAATATCGTGGCCGGCATAGACAGCAATCCCGACATTGCAGGTACTGATATTGCAGGTATACCGGTGTATAGCCCTGATGAGCTGAGCAATCTCGTTAAGAAATACGACATCAGCATCGGCATCCTGGCCGTGCCCTTCGAGCAGGCTCAGGCCGTAGCCGACAGCATGGTGGAGGCCGGCATCAAGGCGCTGTGGAATTTTACCCCGCGCCGTATCAGAGTAGCAAGCGGAGTAGTGGTGGCCAATACCTCGATATATGCCCATCTGGCTGTGATGTACAATCGGTTGGCCGGAATAAACTCTCCGCAGTCATGAAAATAATCCGTATAGACAGCGATAACAAAACCTGCCTGATAGCCGACTCGGCATGGCGCCCGCACCGCCGTCCATACTTCGTCCCCGACGGGCAGAGTATTATATGCGAGATCCGCCCTGCGCTCCGTATCGACCGCCTTGGCAAGGCCATAGGCCGTAAATTCGCCACCCGCTATATAGGAGCATGGTCGCCGGTATGCTGCATGTTGCCTTCCGCCGATTATCATGACCTTGCGCCGACCGGAATGCTCGATGACTCGCTGGTAATCGGAGAATGGCTTCAGTTGCCTCAAGACAATATAAGCCTGACGCTTGGCAGTGACACCATGCACTGGGAATTCAGAGCCGACATAGCAGCGGATCTGATAGCACGTCTGTCTCAGGCCGCAACATTCAAGACCGGAGATATAATCATCTTGCCGCAAACACTGTTCCGTTTCATTCCCGCAGCCGGCAATTCGGTCACACTCTCGGTCTCCGATTCCAGAATTTTAGAATTTAACATACGATAGAACATTCATAATCAGATTTCAACCAATCATAAAAATCATGTCAAGCCGCCGTCTGCTTCTTCTTTCCTCACTGCTTGTTGGCATGGCCCTCAGCATGTCGGCACTTCCGGTGTCGTACTATGCCTCGCAATCGCGACTTTCACAAGGCCGCTGGGTCAAGATTTCCACTGCCGACGAGCAGATATATCAGCTCAGCTACGAGCATTTGCGCGAGCTCGGATTCGAGCATCCCGAGCGCGTGCAGGTATTCGGATATCCTTCGACATATCTTAACGAAATAAACCATCGGTTCTCAGAATCATATTCCGATGACCTCACCCCGATAGCCACACGCCATACAGATGACGGCCGCATCTTGTTTTTCGGCGGTAGCGATCACTCCGTTATTTCCGGTACCAGCACGGCCGGCACCGGCTCCTCAGCCCCGTCGATACGCCGCAACTATTATGACACCGCATCCCACTATTTCCTTACAGAGGTCGATGAGGTGCAGCCCGTCTACAGCCGTCCCGTAGCCACAATTCACGAAGGCTATCCCGTATCCGAAAGCCACATACATATCGACATCATTGAGGAAGAGTTGCAGAGCTACAATGAAGGCGGCTGCTCGGTCCACGGCAAAAAATATCAGGCAGGCGACCATGTGCCTTTTACATTCACTATCAGGGACTATCATCCCGGCGACGGCATCCCCTGCGGCTCGTTCTTCTATCGCTTTGCCATTAATTCCACCGCAACCACCAAACTGTCGGTTACACAGTCTCCGGGGCTGTCGACTCCGTCGATTGTTACGACCGATTACTTCCCGAATACACCGGCAAGTGCCATCAACGACTCGCAGATCGACATCGCATACAACGATGCAACAGGATATATGCCTTTCGATGCTCCAGCCAACGGCTCTTTGGCCGACGGCAACTATACCTTCACTGTAAATATTCCCTCAGCCAACAAGCTGAAATACTGTGCGGCAGACCATGCCATACTGCGCTATCCGCGGCTTAACCGTCTCCATGCTTCCGATCCGTCGATGGTGATGAACCTTGCCAAAGACACCTCGTTGCCGGGCCAGCGCATCGAATTTCCCGAGGCCGCCGACGGTCATCTCGAGGTATGGAATATAGATTGCCCCGATGCCTACGAATCTCTGCCTGTAACTTATGATGCCGACATCAACAGCAGCCATGTCGTGCTTCGCGACGCTACCACCCGTCTCGTGGCATTCGACCCCACAGCAGCCTTCCCCGAGCCGCAGATAATTGGTGAAGTTGCCTCGCAGAATCTCCACGGAGCTGCCACGCCACAGATGCTCATCATCACCACGGCCGAGCTTGAGCCGCTGGCACAGCGCCTGGCCGACGCGCACTCGCGCCACGGGCTCGATGTCATGGTGGTACGTCACGACCTAATATACAACGAATTCACCTCGGGCAACCGCCACCCGATGGCCTACCGCCGCATGGCCAAAATGTTCTACGACCGCGACCCGGAGCGCTTCCGTTACCTTATGTTCTTCGGTCCGGCCCACTACGATGCCCGCTGTCTCTTCTCGCCCGCTGCGGACCGCATGGTGCCCTATATGCAGGACAATCCCGACTTCTCGCGCAGCACTATCTTCAACTACGCCACTGACAACTACTTTGCCATGCTTGGCGATGATTATGATCATTCGCGCATACACTTCATGCCCTACGACATTGCCGTAGGCCGTGTATCGGCCATCAGCAGCGCCCAGGCATCGGTATATGTCGACAAAGCTATACGGCTGCTCGACAATCCGATCGATCCCGACACCTATTCGCGTGTACTGCTGCTGAGCGGACAGGGCGACCGCGCACTCCACTCTTCCCACTCCAAAGAAGTACTCACTGCCATGCAAAGCCGCAACAGCATGCTCAACTTCGTCGCCGTCCCTGAGGAGTTATACCCGAAGGATACGCCCGATCTTCAGGTGCGACTCATCGGTCAGGCTCTCAAAAACGGCTGCGGCTACATGACATACAGTGGACACGGAGGTATGAATTTCATACAAATGTGGAACACCAATACCGTCAACGCTACCCGCTACAATCATCCTACATTTGTAATGTTCTCGAGCTGCGACCAGTTTGCCTTCGACCGTATGCGCAACGGCCTGCTTGAAGTTATGATGTTCCAGGCGGGCGGCGGTGCGATAGGTGGCGTCGGTGCCGACCGCAGCGTCTACATCAACTACAACCAGCTGTCGTGCCTTCCTACAGCCCAGGCCTATGCCCAGGCACGCCCGGGCGATACATTCGGCGACATTTATATGGCAGCGCGCCGCATCGGCCTCGACATCTACAATAATAGTTCCAACATGTCGCACACCCCGCTCCGCAACATGCTGTCCTACAACCTTGCCGGCGACCCGGCGCTGCCTGTCGGAGTGCCGGAGATGACCGCACGGTTCGACCGTATCGGCGATCAG
>JAGANS010000018.1 GCA_017624155.1 Muribaculaceae bacterium
CGCGTGCATATACGCAAGCCCGGGGCCGACCGGGCATGTATAGCCGGATTGCTCGACCGTATTCCCCGTCGGTATTATCCGGCGCTGTCGCTGCACGACTGTTTTGACCTTGCGGTGGAATACGGTCTGGGCGGCGTGCATCTCAATGGCCGCAACCCCGGGGTGCCCGCCGGCTGGACGGGTCTCGTGAGCCGTAGCTGTCACAGCCTTGAGGAGATTGAGCAATATGCTTCGCTCGATTATCTGTTCCTGAGTCCTGTCTACGACAGCATATCCAAATCGGGCTATCGCGGCCGTTTTGACCCGGACGCGCTACGGGGTGTGCCGCTGGGAAATGTCTTTGCGCTGGGCGGAGTCACACCGTCTAAAACTTCCGAACTTGAAAAGGCCGGCTTCGGCGGCGCGGCGATGCTGTCGGCGGCCTGGAATAAACCAATGGAAATGTTACAGTTTATCACACATACCGACCGCGGCCTCGAGGATGTGCTGCGGGGAGGCTGCCGCTGGGTGCAGCTTCGCATGAAGGACGTAAGCGATGAGGAATTTGCCGATATGGCGCGGCGTATCATGCCGGTATGCCACCGATATGGTGCCCGGCTGATTTTTGACGACCGGGTGGAGCTGGCACGTGAACTCGGTGCCGACGGCGTGCACCTTGGCAAGAAGGACATGCCTGTAAGAGAAGCCCGGGCCATACTCGGCGACGGCGTGATTATCGGCGCAACGGCCAATACATTCGACGACATCGCGGCTGCCGACGCTGCGGGTGCCGACTATATCGGGCTCGGTCCTTTCCGCTTCACTACCACCAAGAAAGGGCTGGCTCCGCTGCTGGGTCTCGAAGGCTACCGGCGGATAATGGCGCAGTGCCGCGAACGGGGCATAACTCGCCCCGTGGTGGCAATAGGCGGCATCGAAATCGCCGATCTGCCCGCGCTCCGCGACACCGGTGTCGACGGGGTGGCTGTATCGGGTCTGATACTCAACGCACAGGATAAAGAACATACAACACAAAACATAATACATACATGGAAAAACTGATTATCGGCGGACGTGAATTCACCAGCCGCCTCTTTGTAGGCACCGGCAAATTCAGTTCCAACCGGCTTATGAGCGAGGCCATCAAGGCCTCAGGCTCGCAGATGGTGACAGTAGCCCTGAAGCGTATCGACACCGCAAACCGCGAGGATGATATGCTCGGCCATATCCTGCGGCCCGACGTGCAGCTGCTGCCAAATACCTCGGGAGTGCGCAACGCCGAGGAGGCCGTGCTCGCAGCACAGCTGGCGCGCGAGGCTTTTGAGACCGACTTCATCAAGCTCGAGATACATCCCGATCCCAAATATCTGCTTCCCGATCCCATCGAGACATTGAAGGCTACCGAGGAACTTGCCCGGCTCGGCTTCATAGTGCTGCCTTATATCCAGGCCGACCCCGTGCTGTGCAAGCGCCTCGAGGAGGCCGGCACAGCTGCCGTGATGCCCCTCGGCGCACCTATCGGCACAAACAAGGGCATTGTGGTGAAGGATCTACTTGAAATCATCATCGAGGAGAGCAATGTGCCCGTCGTTGTTGACGCCGGGCTTGGTGCGCCATCGCATGCCGCCGAGGCAATGGAGATGGGTGCCGACGCCGTGCTCGTGAATACCGCCATAGCCGTGGCCGGCGACCCTGTGGCCATGGCTCGTGCCTTTGCCAAGGCTGTCGAGGCCGGTCGTGAGGCTTATGAGGCCGGGCTTGGCTCGTGCTCGCGTGTAGCTGTCGCAAGTAGTCCGTTAACTTCATTCCTTGACTGATGTTTTCAGAGGTATTACAGAATTACAGCTGGCAGGACACTACCGACAAGATAATGTCCATGACCGGCGCCGATGTGGAGCGGGCGCTTGCCAAGAATCATCTCGACCTTGATGATTTCATGGCGCTTGTATCGCCTGCCGCCGCTCCCTATCTCGAGCAGATGGCCGCTCTGAGCCGCCATTATACACAGGAGCGCTTCGGCAAGACGATATCGATGTACATACCGATGTACATCACCAATTCATGCACCAATTCGTGTGTGTACTGCGGCTTCAACCGTCACAACCTGTTTGACCGCGTGGTGCTCGACATGGAGCAGATCGAGAACGAGTGCAAGGCTATACGTCGTCTCGGACCGTTCGAGAACCTGCTGCTTGTCACCGGTGAGAATCCGCGTGTGGCAGGCACCGACTATCTCGAGCAGGCTCTGCGCGTGTGCCGTCCGTATTTCAATAACCTCACTATGGAGGTGATGCCGCTGTCGGCCGAGGATTACAGCCGGCTCACACATTCGGGCCTCAACGGCGTGGTATGCTTCCAGGAAACCTACAACCGCGAGCGATACAAGGTGTACCATCCCGCCGGCATGAAATCCAAATTCGAGTGGCGCGTCAATGGCTTCGACCGCATGGGGCAGGCAGGCCTGCACAAGATAGGCATGGGCGTGCTGATAGGTCTGGAGGACTGGCGCACCGACGTGACGATGATGGCCATGCACCTGCGCTACCTGCGCAAGCACTACTGGCGCACACGCTTCAGCGTCAACTTCCCGCGTATGCGTCCGGCAGCGGGCGGATTTAAGCCCAACGTCATACTGAGCGACCGCGAGCTGGCACAGCTCACATTCGCATTCCGTATCTACGACCACGATGTCGACATATCCTATTCGACACGCGAGTGTCCCAATTTCCGCGACCACATGCTGTCGCTCGGCGTGACCTCGATGAGTGCCGGCTCGAAGACTGATCCGGGAGGCTATTACACATATCCTCAGTCGCTTGAGCAGTTTGCCGTGAGCGACGAGCGCACGCCGGCCGAGGTAGCCGAGGCCATTCGCCGCGCCGGCTATGAGGCCGTATGGAAAGACTGGGACAAGGTATTCGACTGATATGGAACGATATGCCCGCCAGATCATGCTCCCCGAGATAGGAGAGGAGGGCCAGCGACGGCTGCTGGAGTCGTCGGTACTGGTCATCGGCCTGGGTGGCCTCGGCAGCCCCGTGTGCCAGTATCTCACCGGCGCCGGAATCGGTCGTATAGGCCTGTGCGACAGCGATGAGGTGTCGCTCAGCAACCTGCAGCGGCAGACCCTCTACGGCGAGAGCGACCTTGGCTGGCCAAAGACCGAGGCCGCCAGGCAGCGGCTGTCAGCGATGTCGTCGGCGACACAGTTTGACTTGTTGCCATCGGGACTTACTCCCCTGAATGCCACGGACATTATATCCGGATATGACGTAGTGGTGGATTGCTGCGACAACCACCGCACACGGTATCTGATTGACGACGTCTGCGCCATGCTCGGCAAGCCGTGGATATACGGCTCGATAGGAGCTTTTGAAGGCCGGATAAGCACCTTCATGCCCGGCGGCGTGAGGTATGCCGATATTTTTCCCGACAGGGAGGACCTGTCTGCACTGCCGCCCTCATCGGGCGGAGTCATCGGCGCGGTTCCCGGTATTGTCGGGGCGATTGAGGCTGCCGAGACCGTAAAATTGATATGCGGCTTTGATACAACGCTGGCCGGCCGGCTGCTGACAGTTGATGTTAAGTCAATGACATTTAATAATATAGAATTATGAGCAATAGTTTCGACGAACATGCATCGCTCTATGATGCATGGTTTATGGAAAATTCTAATGTACTCTTATCCGAGGTGAGGCTTGTGGCAAGGACCCTTGCCGGAGCTAAAAAAATTCTTTCGGTAGGCTGTGGCAGCGGCCTGTTTGAGAAGATTCTTGCCGAGGATTTCGGCATTAAAATCACCGACGGCATCGAGCCCGCTGCGGGCATGGCCGAGATCGCCCTCAAGCGCGGTATGAATGTAGTGACAGCTACGGCCGAAGAGGCCGACTTCGGCGACGGCAAATATGACACCATTCTTTTCAACGGCAG
>JAGANS010000019.1 GCA_017624155.1 Muribaculaceae bacterium
CCCAACCGCCGCTATAACATCGAGCGCCGTGATGTGCTTGAGGACAATATCCGCGAGCAGCTTAAGCGTCTGCGCGGCGACAGCTACGGCGTATCGGTGTTCCGCTTCGATGCGGCCTTTGACGGCAAGTATCCCGATTATGCCAACGCACCGCACAGCCTGCACAATGCCACCCGTCCATATTATATCATCGCCATCGGCGACAAGTACGAGCTGCAGAACCTGCGCGAGGATATCATCGAGAAAAAGATTAAAGGCTTTGAGCCCAAGAACTCGTTCCACGCCATCAGCGACGTCAAGGCTATGCGCCCGGTGGTACGCTACAACGGCAAAATGCTTGTCGCCGACGAGGACAAGAATGGCGTGGCTCAATACAGCTTCGAGAAAAAAGGCGACAACGAGACTGTGAAGATCGACCTGCCCCTGTCGTCGCTTCCCGAATATCTGCGCGACACCGATGTGGCGTTCAATGCATTCGACATCACCTATCAGGGCAAACCTTTTGTACCCGAGAACACCGACTTCGGCAAGGACAAGGCCACATTCGACCTCACACTGATGAGCCGCAACAACAACGAGGTGTGTGTACGTGTGAAGAACATATATCCCGGATGGATCGAGGAGTCGACATCCCACGACGATTCCGCCATCGGCGACGACCCCTCGCAGCTCGGCAAGACCTTCAACCTCGACATCGTGATAAACGGTATGGTTACCGGCCTGTTCGACCGCAAGGGCGAGAATCTCGGCGACCCTGCCTGCCTCAATGTGAAATATTAACCAATCCTCAACCATAACACACTTCAATAACAATGGACTTCTTTTATTTCCTCGTTACCGGATCTGAAATCTATTCCGAAACAGATACCCTGAGCGCCCTGAAAGACTACTTCACCGTCGACGGTGGCTTTGCCACTGCCTTCTGGACCGCACTCGCAATCGCCGGCGGCTTCGCCGTGCTCTACTACATATTCTGCCGCTGCTCGTTTGCCTGGGCACGCCTCGGCACATGGGTGGCAACACTCATCGTGGCCGGTGCCGCATCATTCTTCGCCACCGCCTATGAAACAGGCAGCTTTGATAACGACGGCAAGCTGATAAGCTATGTGCAGAACGTCTACGACGAGGCCAAGGAAGATGCCTCGGCCGAGGAGCAGGAGGAACTCACCGCCACCGAGGACGACGTCGTTACAGCCATCGACCGCAACGTGTTCGCATCGTCGCCCGTCAACCGTCTGTGCTGGACCAATCTCGTGCTCACGCTGATATTCTTCTACATCTTCTCGATCATCATCAACGGTGCATCTGGCGCTGGTTCCAACATCCCTCACCGCGGCCTGTTCACTCACCAATCACGCTAACATCTTATTATAATCTTATTATAAATGAGAACGTTCATATTTGCCATAGGCGGCACCGGCGCGCGCTTCCTGCGCTCGCTCACCATGCTGCTGGCATCGGGCTGCAAAGATACCAAGGTGGCCGACGAGATTGTACCCATCATAATCGACTACGACGCTACAAACGGCGACACCGACCGTACCCAGACCCTGCTCGAGACATATCAGTATCTCAACCGGGCCATATACACCAAGGGCGACAAGGTGATGGAGAACTTCTTCTGCACGCCTATGCTAAAACTTAAGGAACTCTTTGGCGGCGACGGCTTCGACTCCAATACGAAATTTGAAGTGGCCATCACCCATGAGCCGGGTCAGGACACCTTCGCACATCATATTCAGCTTGAGACTCTCGGCGACGGCAACGGTACACTCGCAACTCGCCATCTGCTCGAGATTCTGTACGACAATTCACCCAAAACATCTAAGACTACCGAGCTGAACCTCGACCTCGAGGTAGGTTTCAAGGGCTGTCCAAATATCGGCTGCGTCGTGACAAAGAGCCTCGAGAACAGCGTTGAGCTACAGAAATTCTTCCATGCAGTCAATCCACAGGCCGGTGACAAGATACTGATTGTAGGCTCGATATTCGGCGGCACCGGCGCATCGGGCATACCTATGCTGCTCGACCTCATCCGCGAGCGTCCCAATCTGGAAAGCTGCACCGTCGGCGTAATCGCCGTGACACCTTACTTCAAGGTTGCCCCCGATCGCGACAGTGCCATCAACAGCGACTCCTTCACAGCCAAGACTAAAGCCGCCCTCGACGCTTATTCGCTGGGCCGCAGTGTCAACAAGCAGGCCGACGCAATATATTATGTAGGTGACAGCTACCTGCCGGGCGCATTCGAGAACTCGGAAGGCGGCGCCACGCAGAAGAATAATGCACATGTCGTGGAACTTGTCGCCGCTATGGAGGCACTGCACTTCATGAACACGTCGTTCGATCACTCGCTCGACGCCGATGCCACGGCACACGAATTCGGCTTTGCCCCTGTAACAAAGAAGGAGGAGAAGAAAGAGGCTGTTGACCAGTACACCCTCAACTTCACCCGTTTCTATCGTGACGAGACACTGAATCCATATATCTATCCCCTGGCCCGGCTGATGCTCTTCGCAAAGTTTGTGAAGTCATATCTGATCCCTGCCGGAAAAGGCGAGAAAAACGATACATGGCTGCGCAATACCAATCTGTATCTGGAAGGCGATTTCAAGAAGGCTCTGGGCGAATTTGCCGATGCTTTCTTCGCCTGGATAAAGGAACTTGAGAATACTTCTCAGAAGCGCGGCCTCAAGCTGTTCAATCCTGATAATGACTATGACGACATATTTGTTGGTATCACTACGGCAGAAAAGGTCGCTTTTGTCCTTAACAATCAGTATGTATCAGACGGGATAATCCGCAAAGCGCTCGGTGAAGAATGGGTTAGGTGTACCGACCGCGGCAAGAAAGAGGTGGACAAGCCCCGTTCGTTCTTCATTGCCTCGATCGATAAGGCCCTCAAGGAGATTTTCGCTGACATCCTCAAAAAAAACGCTGAAAAATAAACGACATGGCAACAGATAAATTACGCCACCATCCGGTGGGCTCAACCCTTGATATAAAAGGTGTCGATAAGTCGGAAATCGTTACTTCCGACGCCTACAATGACACCAATGCTGCCGGCACCAATGATGCCCTGTCGGCCAACAGCGACGTGAGCAACAAGCCCGGCTCGTCGATTCCGAGCATATTCGGTCGAATGATCTTCTTCCGCACGGCACTCAAGAATGTGCGCGTAGGTGTGCTCAACGTCACCGGCACAGTGCCTGTGTACGACCAGATCGTGTCGCAGTGGCTCGACCTGCTCGAACTCATCTTCAACCGCAGTCGCACTCTGTCGCTCGAACAGTGGAACTTCAGCGAGCAGATCGACCGGCTTAAAAAATCGGGGCACACACAGCTCGCCGATACATTCGACAAGCACGTCAAGAAATATTTCGGCACACAGCTGACCAATATCTTCATTATCAGCGATAAGAAAACCAAGGCTCTTATCGGCGGTACATCGCCATACACCATCGTGTTCACCTCGCCCAACTGGAAGAGCGGTCAGCCCGTGCAGTCGCTGCTCCAGCGCCAGCGCCCGTTCCGCGAATTTATGTATCGACTGTATCGTGCCCTTTATGACAACACGGCCCTTCCCTCCAAGGTGAAGGTGCGCAAAATCTCAGTCTCAGGCATTACTACTTATGTTGAGGAGCGCAACGCCACCCGCGAGATCCTCGGCGGCATGCTCGATTACCTGGGCCGTTGCCTTGCCATTGACCCGGATGCGTCGCTCCGTAACGAAATTAACAATCTTATCGGCAAATACGATCTCACCATGCTCTATCAGCAGTATCCGCCCATGCAGGCCGTGGTGCGCGATGCAGAGCACATGGACGACGAGATCGAGCGCGACATATCGGTAGTGCAGCTGCGCTCGCTCACCTACGACGCGGCCGGCAACGAACAGGCATTCCCTGTAGTCGACATCAAGCTCATCACCCGCTCGCCGGGCAATATACAGAGCGACTTCTTCATTGACTCCGACTTCCATAAGAGCGCTTTTACCACCGACCTCCCGCTCATCATCGAGAAGGGCAGCCGCTACTCCAACATGCACTACTACGACAACGAGATGTGGGATGTCAACACTATGGTGCCGCAGGTCGAAAATCGCGGAGAGGCCAAGCGCGATATGCCCGGCTGCCCCGCCTACGCCCCCAACTGGCTCACCTCGGTCGACTTCCTTGAGGAAAAGCTCATATCGCTGCCTTATGCCATGTCGGAAAGTAAATTCCGCGGCGTGAAGAACGTTAAAATAAACGGTATGGAACGCTCGTTCCTGTTGCCCCTCAAGCCCAAGGCTCTCAAATACCTCAGGCTCGACACGCTGCTGCGCGGCCTTACGTTCACAGTTGACCCGGCTGCCAACACCGCCGAGGTGAAGCTCGAGGTTCCCGTGCGCAACAATGCCGGCACCGTTCACAACACCGTGTGCCTGTCGCACCGCTACAAGCTGGCCACCGACGTTGTCACTGCTACCGAGCAGGGCCCGATGGAGGAGCCGGTATCGATCGGTATCTCGCCGTTTATCCGCATATCCGACGATTCGCAGAACCGCTACGACGTGTATCTGCAGTATCCTACCGACGACTGCCTCGTGGAGAAAATCGATGTCGAATTCTTCCGCGCCGGTTCGGACAAAGACTTCCACAGCAATGATCCGCTGCCCGTGACCGAGCGTCGCGGCGACACCGAGGGCCGATTCTACAAGGTGCTCAACAAGTCGTTTGACGCCGTGCGCCTCGTGATGGACAATGTCGGCGGCATGGTATTCCCCGACTATGATACCCCCAATCTGGGCGCTCTCCAGTATTATTACGCCATCGACTTCGGTACCACAAATACACATATCGCCTTTATCACCGACCGTACCGGCGACTCGGCCAAGAGCTTCGACGCCGAGCAGATAAAGAAGCAGGCGGTATATCTGGCCGAGAAGCCCGATGCCCGCACATATATGGCCGCCGGTCATACGCAGGAACAGTACAACCAGTTGCTGCGCCGCCTCTATGGTCCGCAGAGCCACTCCACGCTCATCGATCAGGCCCGCGCATTCTTCCCCAACTTCGAGCAGGACGACTATTCATTCCCGATCCGCACCGCGGCTTACGAGGAGCAGAATATCAAGGACGACCTCTTCGGCTGTCTGTCGATCGGATTCCGCTATCCCAAGGAGAAGCTGGCCAATTCCAAGTACCGCACCTCGCTCAAGTGGGACCTCAACTCGCCCCGCGTGGCCGATGCCGCCACACGTGCGTCGATGTTCTTCGAGGAACTGTTGGGCATGATCCGCGTGCATTGGCTGTCCAACGGCGACGCATCGCCCCGCCATACGCCCACCATCATCCTCACATACCCGCTGGCCATGAGCAACAGCGCTCAGCTCAACCGTCTGTGGGCTCAGGCCTACGCCAAGGTATTCGGCATGAACAACCTCGTCGAGGCTCAGGCCAAGATAAAGCAGCTCGCCGAGTCGCTGGCTCCCGCCAAGACTCTCATTGCCGACGGCGCCATGTCCTCGCAGGGTATCCTCAATGTCGATATAGGCGGCGGCACCACCGATATCCAGTACTATTGCCGCACAGGCAACTCCACCGTGGCCAAGTATAATTCGGTGCTCTATGCCGGCGACGACCTGTGGGGCTGCGGCAGCGAGAATGTATACTTCGGCGTGCGCAATGTGACGCAGAACGTGTTCACACGATTTGCCGACGCCAATCTCGCCTCGCACAGCATACAGCTCGGCCTCGACAGCATCGACTACAACACAATCAGCCTCAGCGGTAAGGAGAAGATCAACATGCTGCTGCGCGACCAGTCGCACCGCTTTGCCGACATGGTACATGATATAGACAACGGCAACTCGGCCGCCCGCAAGGTCGTGATGCTCCACTATGCCGCCCTGATGTATCATGTGGCCAACTGGATCATGGCCGATGCACAGATGTCGGCCAAGTTCCCTGCCGTGATCAATTTCACCGGCTACGGCTCCAAGTATATCGAGATGCTCTTCGGTCAGGGCCATGAGGCTGACCTCACGCTCTACACCCGCGTGCTCCTTGAGGCATTCGGCGTGATGAACATCCCCGCGACATTCAAGGTACAGTTTGCCGAGAATCCCAAGGCCGTCACTGCCGAGGGTGCCGCTATCTGTGCTCTGGAAGGCGGTGTCAACGTGCCGCAGCGCGCTACATATCACTTTGGATTTGCCGGATGCCGGCCCAACGACATCGTGCATTCGCGCGACCTCCTCGATCTGGCTCCGAAGGTAATGGAGCATTTCGACCGCTTCCTCACCGCATTCGATAGCGCCGAGCATCACGCACTCAATCTGCCCTCGCTCACCGAAAGCGAGCGCCGCGGACTGCGCGAGGCTGCAAAGTTGAGCTACGAGCAGGTGGTGGCCAATCTGGCCAATCCTAACGATGTGGCCGGCGCCAACCGTGTCACCGACTCGCTCTTCTTCTGGGCTCTCAAGGACGCGCTCTACAACTTCGACCAGTATATTAATTAAGAAACCCCGGCCGCCGCGGATATCCGCGGCGGTCTAAACAGATATATAATGGATTTAAGAGATCTGTTAGGGCGAAAGCTCGATCCGGCACAAATCGACGAGATTGTGGCACAGATACGCCTCAGGGGCGAGCAGGACGAGATGCGCGACCGCAGCATGGCCGAGAACATCAGAATACTGCAACGCTCGGTCGACGAACTTGCCGGTGCCGTGGCCGAGTACAATCTGCAGCTGCGCGCCATCGGAAACCGTCTCGACAACCTGAGCAAGCTGATGAGCCGTGAAGAACCCCTGCGCCCGACGGAGCAGCCTCATGGCAGCACATCGACGACCGTCGGTGACCGCCCCGTCAGTCCGCAGCCCGAGCCTAAGCCTGCAAGCCGACGCTTCTATGCTACGCTCGATCCTGAGGGCGGGCTGCGCGAGGTTGGCGACAACTACCGCAACAAGGCTCCGATTGTGGCGACCGTCACCGGCGATACCGGCGAGGCCGCTTTCAATGTCGAGTGTCTCGGTTATTGCCTGCCGCGTGCCGAGAGCGCCATACTGCCTTTCTTTGATTACACCATCGAGTCGTCGACACCGAGCACGGTCATCCCCCACAATACAGCCCGCATCACCCGTCACGGCGATGTGTGGGAAATGTCGCAACGCATTAAAATAACACTGTCATGAGCACATATCCTCCCATACTTGCTCCGGCAATGGAGCTTATCGAGAAGCTTCAGGGCACGCTCAAAGCCCAGCAGGCTGCTATCGATGCAATGCAGATGCGTATCAACGAGCTGAGCGCCCAGCTCGGGCTCCCGGCACTCGGTACACAAGGCTATAAGAAACCGGAGAAATCGGAGATCTCCGAGATCTCAGAGCACTCGGAGTACTCAGAGCTCTCAGAGTCCGCCGAGCCTGCTCAGCAGCCCGAAAAGAAGGCCATGTATACCGATGTGCCTATGGTCGTTGACAGTGTCGGAGCATTCGATGCCAATTATGTGGACGAGATTCCCAACTGCTACGAGCTTTCCATCGACGGAGCCCGCGGAACCTTCCGGCTCAGCGAAGATCCACAGTTCTATGAGACTCTGGCCTTCGGCTTGGCCGATATGGTGGTGCCGGTCGCCGACTATGCCGTCGATCAGGTGCCCAATGGCTCGGGCGGTTTCAACATGGCCGACCTTATGAATTGCCGCCTCGTGAATATCGCTCCCGGTGAAATACTCCGCGACGGCGAGATGTGGAAAGTAACTAAAAAAGCTCAAGTTCAATTCAAACTAAAATGAAAAAGATATTATCAGTCGTGGCGCTTGGCGCGGCCATGCTTGCCATATCCTGCGGCTCGAACGACATTGAGGTCGACGGCCTCACCGGAACGGTCAAGGAGGTGAAGGACGGTAACACTGTGGTGCTCAACAACGGGCTCACCGTACACCTCCTCGGCCTTAATGAGTCAAGTTCGTTCAACGAACAGTATCTCCAGAACAACGTGCTCAACAAGAAAATCGAACTTAAGCCCGATTCTCGCCGTAAGAAGGACCATTACATCAAGAACTACAAGACAGAGGTGTGGGCCTATGCAAAACTCAAGAACAATAAAGCCCCGGTCAACCGCAATCTGCTGACGCTTGGTGGAGAGGCCTCGTTCAGTAAAAAATTCCTTAAAGACTCGCTCAGTGCTTATACCCGGATTGTGAAGGATGACTCGATAAGGCGTCCTCTGACCGATGTCGAACTGTCCGCTCTGCTCAAGGCCTCATCATTCCTGATCGAAGGCTATGAACCCGGCGAGGGTTCTTTTATCGGCACAGGATTTTTTATCAATGAGAACGGCCTGGCTATATCCAACAGCCATGTCGTGCACAAAGGCGCAGCCTATCAGGTGCGTCTGTCGGATGTCGACGGCAATCTCGGCGAAAACGGATACAAAATCAAGACAATCTATTATGCTGGCGACCACGAGAACACCACCGAGGACTTCGCAATATTCTATGTCGACCTCGATGATGACACCAAGGCAAAGCAAAAGTATCTCACTGTGTCCAAGGACAAGGTGGTGAGCGGCGACAAGGCTGCGACAGTCGGAAATCCTTCGCCCGACCACCAGAATATTCTGCCTATGCGCTATGCTTACGGCACTATCTCGAGTCTGCATCCCGAAATGGATCGCCTCGGTATTAACGTGCCTATACAGGGCGGTTTCTCAGGAGGCCCGCTTGTGAATCAATACGGTCAGGTGATCGGCATATCGTCGAGCGGTTGGGCCGGCAGCGATGCTAACCTCAACTATGCCATGGACATTCAGACCGTGCGCAAGAAACTCGACGAGCTCAATCTCCCCTTTAGCGGCAAATGATCTCAAAAGCCTTTGCCGCACTTGTGGCCCGGACTGCCGTCGGCGAGTATTCGCTCTCGGCGCAGTCCGGGCTGCTTGAACCTCAGTTTGGCCTTAATCAGTCGGAAATCGAGCGACTTGTCAGCGAGGCGCTCGGCAGCTACGGTTATCAGTCGCGCAAGGCGGCTATGGACGATATATTTGAGCTGTCGGGATGCGTCGACCTGCAGTTTGGCGAGGCTGTGGCTTCGGTGAATATGCTCCGCAGCGCGCCCGGCGATATACTGCGCCTGAGCGACGCCGCCGGCAACATGTTGCGCCTGTTGTGCGTGGCTCCGGCCCGGCTGCTCGTGCTGGCCCATACGTCTGCGGCGCTCATCTACGGCGATATCCTGCGTCCGCTCACACCGGTAATCGGGGTAGGGGACAGGGCCATATTCGCTGTCGTGCGCAACGGATATTCCTATCCATCCGACACGCGATACTTCTGCATCGCACATGTCAACAGGATAGAGATTGCGCCGAATGACGCGTCCGACATATTTGCCGGCGCCGGCGACTCGGGTCGCGAAGTCCCTCATGCCGATGCTGCGGCTGTATATGTGTCGCATGGCAATCACGGTGCGCAGGGCTTTGACGCCGAAGACTTTGTCGACGATGCCACATCGGCGTTGTTCCGCATAGACTTTGCGCAGTCGGGTGCCACATATTGCTTTAATACAGAATTTCATATTAATTATGAGGGGCTTGCGCCCGAAGAACGGCGAAGCACCCACGACGCCTGCCTGGCCGAGGTCATCCGAATGTGCGAGCTCGAAGGCGAAGGGGCACCCCTTCACCGTCTTGTGACGCTCACCCCGGGGACACTTGTCGTGAAACGCCGGCCCGACGGTTTCGCCACCCTTGTGATAGACCGGCCTGCCAGAATCAAGAGCCTATGAAACTTGTAAAATGTCCCAAATGCGGCGCACCCCAGTTGCTCGACTGGACACTGGACCAATACACGATGAGCGACCGTGTGCATTGCCACGCATGCGGTTACAGCGATTTTGTATATGTTTTTCTTGAGCGCGGCAATGCCAACACCGGCTCTGCCGCGCGGCTTGGCGATAATTTTGCGGCTGATGTACGCGATATAGTTTCCGGTCTGCGGGCCGATACGGCCATCAATATGCTGCTGTCATCGCTCTCGCGGCGCTACAGGTTGTCGACCTTTGCCCTTGTCGATATAATCAACTCGTTGCTCGGCTCGAAGACCGTGGAGTCAGCGCCTTATAATCCGCTCGACTATGTAACTCTCGACGAGTCGCAAGTCGATGCGGCCACATTGCTCCGGCAACTCGATGATGCCGTGGCCGAGGCGCGTGCAACAATGGCGTCGGCTATGCCGGTATCTGCCGCCGGATGTGACGACGACCGATGGCGCATGCAATATGAGGAGTGCCTGGTCAGGCTCCACCGCCTCAACGACAAATATGAGCATCTGCGCTCGGCATTCGAGACACTCAAAGCCGAAAACCGCCGCCTCAAGGAATATCTTGGCGAATGATACGGACTTTTTTGTCGAAGTATTGTTATTTGTATAATAACTGTATGACTATGACCAAGAAAAATATTTTGGGCGCTGTTGTCGGAACGGCGGCGCTCGTGGCCGGGACGTCATGCTCGGACTCCAAAGCTGATGAGGCGATGCCGGTTGCCGGCGCAAATGCCGCTATCGAAAATATAATGACCCGCACAAGTGTGCGTAAATTTGATGGCCGTGCCATTTCACGCGACACTCTCGAAACTATCGTCAAGGCCGGTATGGCCGCTCCGACCGCCATGAACAAGCAACCCTGGGCCTTTGTGGTGGTTGACGAGCGCGAGGTACTCGACAGCCTCGGGAGTGTGCATCCGTATTCCAACCTTGCCACAGCCGCCGCTGCCATAATCGTGTGCGGCGATATGAAGAACACCATCGAGGCCGATGGCCGCGACTTCTGGATTCAGGACTGCTCCGCAGCATCGGAGAATATACTGCTCGCGGCGCATGCGTTGGGTATCGGTGCGGTATGGTGCGGAGTATATCCGATAGCTGACCGCATTAATCCGGTCAGCCATGTGCTGGGTCTGCCGGGCGATGTGATACCGCTAAATATCATAGCGATGGGCTATCCTGCCGCAGATGCTCAGCCCAAGGACAAGTGGAAGCCTCAGAACGTCCACTATAACCGCTGGTGAACCTTTTATCCTTTTCATGCATTGATTATCAGTAATACAACTGATAATTGATACATGAAGAGGATAGTACTGCTACGCCACGGCGAAAGCCAGTGGAACAAAGAGAACCGTTTTACGGGCTGGACCGATGTCGACCTTACCGAGGCCGGTATCGCCGAAGCCGCCGCAGCCGGTCGGCTGATGCTTACCGAGGGACTGAAATTTGACCGAGCGTTCACATCCGTACTCAAGCGGGCCGTGAAGACGCTCGATGTGGCGCTCGACAACATGAATCTCGACTGGATTCCGGTAGCGAAAAACTGGCGTCTCAACGAGAAGCACTATGGAGTGCTTCAGGGCCTCAACAAGCGAGAGACGGCCGAGAAATACGGCGACGCACAGGTATATCAGTGGCGCCGCAGCTATGATGTGGCGCCGGCACCTCTTGCCGATGACGATCCGCGCAACCCGCGTTTCGACCCCAGATACCGCGATGTGCCACAATCCATGCTGCCGCGCACCGAATCGCTGCGCGATACCGTGGATCGGACGCTGCCTTACTGGAATTGCGAGATATTGCCCGCCCTGGCCCGCTGCGCCGACATACTTGTAGTGGCACATGGCAACAGCCTGCGCGGCATAGTGAAGCATATCAAGGGAATATCCGATGCCGAGATAGCCACGCTCAATCTGCCGACGGCCACGCCATGGGTATTTGAGTTTGACGACCGGCTCAATTATGTAAAAGACTATTTTCTCGGCGATCCCGCCGAGATAGCCCGCCGCATGCAGGCAGTCGCCGCGCAGGGCAAAAGCAGCTGAGCGAGCAATTCAAAGCGATTCAATGTCCTCTAAGCAATTTAATAGACGATTTCAAAACTGGTTAATACAAGTAACCGCAATACCGGTATCCTTCCACTCAATATGTTCTTTTTGCGAGTTAGTAATGACGAGTAAGTTGTCGCAGTGAAGTTCTTCGGCGGCTTCGACAAGGGCGTCGAGTTCGCGTTTGCGGGTTTTATCGGCGGTCATGTCGTAGCAGACTTGTATCAGTTGCTCCACTTTTGTGCCTTTACGGGTGACGAAATCTATCTCTTTATCGTTGCGTGTGCGATAATAGAATAACGTTTATCCGGGAATATAGCCGCGGCGCATGAGCTCTACAAAGACTTATAGCGATTTTTATTCAATCAAACCGTTGTATTGAATAAAATAGGACTTATTTTGTTCAGTAAGCCATAATATATTGAAAAAAAGCGTGTAATATCTTTGGCGAGCTTTATGCTTTCATCTTTACACGGGCAGATACGATCGGCAAGTATTTCAATAGCGGTATTAAATTCTTCCGCAGCCAGAACCAAGCCAAAACAGATGATTATACCGCACCGCTCAATAAGGGAAATACTCTTTTCGACAGGATATAAATAATACAAGCCATCAGACTTCCGATTGCCATTCCAAAAACTATATCGGATGGATAGTGTACGCCAAGATATAAACGGGTGTGGCACTCCAATAAAGCCCAAGCTATCAATACTATCGCCATCCATTTCCGTCGGAACCATAAGGCACTAAAAACGGCAATCGCAAAAGAATTTGCAGCATGGCAAGACGGGAAACCATATTTTCCTCCTGTATATCCGTGAACTATGTGCAGCATTGCATGAACCGGGTTGTCGGGATTCGTCGGCCTCAGCTGTTGAACGGCAGGACGGATAATGCTGGCGCACAGGAAGTCGGAACATCCCACTGTCACAATCAGCAAAGCACAGAAAAGCAAAGCCCTCGGATATCTTTCCTTGTAAAACGAATACGCATATATGCAGATTACTACAGCGACAAAGAACCAGAAGTTGGTTATTGTCAGAACACAGTCATCCATAAACTGGCTGTGACAGTTATTGACGGCTACTACTATGTTGTTGTCAGCAGTTCCAAAAAGAGGTTGAGACATAACGAGTATTCTATTGTTTAAAATGTCAGCTGCAATGCCAGGCCCTTGCTCTGCGGTGAGAGGTATGGCGACAGGAATATGTTGGCACTATACCGTTTATGAAAAAATGCTTTTGTGATCACAGGATAAAGCCAGTATGCAGCCTGAGCGCAGAGTATCCCGAATCCGGCACCCGCCACAACATCGGTAAGCCAGTGACGGTTGTTATACATCCGCAAGAATCCGGTTCCGGCGGCAACGGCATATCCGGTGACACCTATCCACGGTGATACGTTCCAATATTCGCGGCGCAATATTTCGGCACCGGCAAAAGCTGTTGCAGTATGGCCCGAAGGAAAAGAGTTGCGTGTGCTTCCATCGGGGCGTTCAACTCTTGTCAGTGTCTTCACTCCATAAACTGATAAGCCTGTAAGGAGATAGGCTGTGCCGGATATAATGGTGAGGTCAACATAATCATGTAGGCCTTTTATCCCGCAGAGTCTTAATCCGTAAGCAGCTGCTAAAGGCGCATACTGGCTTAAATCATCAACACCCAGCTTTGAATGAGGATGCTCTTGAAGTTCCTCTTTGGTTTCGTGGTTTGTATATTTCAGCCAGTCACTTTCCAGTCCTATAAATCCTGCCCCCATCAATACTACGGGTATGATAAGCCGGGTAGGACTGAATTGGTAAGGATTCTTAACTGCAGTGTATTTAGTGGTATCATTTGCCAACGCCGGTGAGCTGTCTGCGTCGGCAGCGGTCTGTGCTGATACTGCTGCATATATGAATAATGATGTAATGAATGACGCCAATCTTATCATATCTTATGCTCGAAATTCCGTCACAAAGATATACTCTGATTTTGCAGATATTCTGAAGATGGCAAAACAAAGACCGATGCAGAAATGGATTCCTGCATCGGCATGGATGGATTATTGCTAATTAAGATATTTAGAGCTTGTTTTTAAACAAGCTCTTAGTATTGTGTATTCTGTGGGTCAAAGTTTGTCCATCCGTTCATCCAGTTGTCTGAAGCGTTGCGGAATGCACCGATATATCCGCCTTTGCCGTCGCTGATTTCAGTTGCCGGGCAATAGTTCTGACCTGTACGTGCAGGATCGGTCAGACCCAACATATTTTCTTCCATCGCCTTGTTGCCGAGACCGGCGAGGAAGAACGAATGGGAGAAAGAAACGATTGACCGGTCTTCCGTTTTGGTCGTATAGTCGTAGAAATAATCCTCGTATTCCTTGTTTTTGTCTGTGCCGATGACATCCATGCCGGCAAAGATGCAGTTCTCAAGTTTGAATTCGTTTGCTTTGGCATAGGATACAGTCTGTCCCTTTTCTCCATCGACTATGAGGCCGATGGGGAAACCGACGGCTAAGAGATTCGAGATGTTCAGCTTGCTGCTGCGTCTTATCTGGACAGCCGCCTGAAATTTGCCGAGTTTGGAGCCGTTGTCGGGAAACATGTCTCCGGCTGTGATATAATCGGAGGTATTTGAGAAACCGGTATTCTTGTCCGTCATGGGGCCTATAAGGGTGACATTACGGAATCTCGCCGAGGTGAAAGGCGTTGTCTCCGCGCCGCTGGCATTATTATCGCTCTCGAAGCCATTGGACTGAGATGTATCGGCAATGCGCGGATCACGGACCGCAAGGCAGTAGCTTACCTCGCCGTCGAAGCCGTTGTCGGTGTCGAAATCATCGTCCCAGCCTTTATAGGCTATCAGATAGGAGCATCTGGCAGAGCCGCCGAACCACTCAAACGAATCATCGTTGGAGTAAGACACCTGTATGTGATCAATCTGTGTGCCGCTGCCTACGGAGCCAAAAGTAACGCCATTGATTTCCTTGTCGGTATCGAAGGGATAGCCTGCAAATTCAACTCGGATGTAGCTGTATATGCCGGAGTTGTCGGCTTTATTGTTGCCTCCGTGGATTGTTGTCGGGCCACCCTCGATCTGCTGTGTGCCCTGATTGTTGATACCTTTGCCGCAGACGATCAGTCCGCCCCAGTCGCCGGGACGACGTTGGCCGGGAGCTTGAGCAGAAGTCATCACGATGGGTTCCTGTGCTGTTCCCTTCATCTCGCAGTAGCCGCCGGGTTCGATGATGAGGGCGGCCATAGTCTCCTTCTCGCCTTTTATGACGGTTCCGGCCGGAATGCGTAGCATTGACCCTTCGTCTACATACACCCAGCCTTTTAGGAGGTAGGTGCCTTTTTCAAGAGTTACATCACCGGTGAGATGGAAGTTTTGGGTCCCGTTGCCCAGCTCGTTGCCGTTGAATACAAGGCCGTCGCTGTATGCTACATTGCCCTTGTACGTTACTTCAGGATTGTTCTCCTGCGGTTTGGGTTCATCCTCGTTGGAGGAGCAACTTGCGGCCATAAGACACAGGACACAAGCCGCTGCCTTCATGAACCGACGGCCGATTCGTTTAGTTGTCTTGTCCATAAAAATGGGGATTGGTTTAACAATGGTCATGTTAATGACGATTTAGAAACTGTATGCTATTGAAAGATTGAAGTTACGTCCCGGTTTATAGCTGCGGGTGACTTCCTCAATATGTTTTGTCTTGTCGGGTATGGTAATGTCCTCAATCTGTTTGAAAAGGTATCGTTCGGCGAGAATATCGCGCACTGAGGCTTTCACCTCCCAATGTCCGAACTTCTTGCCGAACGACAGATCGAGTGAGTTGCGTGGCATCTCGTATGAGTTTGGTATGTTTCTGGACGACCCGTCGGCTCCTGTGCCGTATTTGTTGCCGACGCCGACGATGCGTTTGCCTATGCGGTTATAGAGAATGGCTGCCGACCACCCGCTGCGGTTGTAGAAGATACCGGTGTTTATCAGATACGGCGACTGTCCCTGCATCGGCCGGTCGATATTGTTATCCTCTTCAAATGTGACTTTGCTCTTGATGAACGAACCGTTGAACGACAGACTGAAATCCTCCAACCCGATGAATCCCAAGTTCTTGCGGATGTCAATCTCGATGCCGTAGTTGTCAGCGCCTTTGGCGTTGATGTAGGAATAAATGAGGTCGGTGCCTCCGGCTACGGTATAAGTCCATTCTATAGGATTCTTGAACTTCTTGTAAAAGAGTGCGATTGAAACTATTTCTCCTTTGGACGGATACCATTCATAGCGGAGGTCATAATTCTGTATGTACGCGGCTTTCAGATCGTAGTTGCCCATAACTGGAAAAGGCGCGCGAGATTGACCCCCTCGGGCACGCGGGAATTGACCCCTCGGGCAAAATAAGAGTGAGCCTCTAAAAGTCCTGGCGGCGGGGGTCTATGTTATTTTACCTCATTTGGTTTGTCATGCTTTTTTAGCCTTGAGTTTACGCATGCTTTCTCCGGTCAGCTCGATCGTGTGGGCCGAGTGCACGATGCGGTCGAGGATGGCGTCGGCCACAGTCGGGTAACCCACCATGTCGTACCAGCTTGACGAAGGGTACTGCGAGGTGATGATGATTGATTTGCGCTCGTGACGGTCTTCGATTATGTCGAGCAGGA
>JAGANS010000020.1 GCA_017624155.1 Muribaculaceae bacterium
GGAAGCGCTGTTTCTTGGCCTCGTTTTTGCTTGTGATGTCGGCGCGGGCCAGCAGCATCAGGTCGGCGAGGTCGTCCTCGGCATAGTTCATGAGGCGGCGCACGGCGCTGTCGGTCACTTCCTCCTCAACGAGTGCTATGGGGCGCATGTGGAGCTCGACAAGTTTCTGCACATAGCGCATCTCGGCGCCAAGGGGCAGGCGCAGGCGCGAGAATATGCGCGGCACCATCTTGGCTCCCACGAAGTTGTGGTTGTGGAATGTCCAGCCGGTGGCCGGATCGAAGCGTTTGGTCACAGGCTTGGCGATGTCGTGCAGCAGGGCGGCCCAGCGCAGCCACTCGTTGTCGGAGCCGGAAGCCACGCCGTCGAGCACGGTGAGGGTGTGGTAGAAGTTATCCTTGTGGCCGCGGCCGTTCACTACCTCCACACCCTTGAGGGCCTCAAGCTCGGGCAGGATATACTTGAGCAGTCCTGTGCGGTGGAGCAGGTCCCAGCCTGTCGACGGCCTGGGCGAGCGCATTATCTTGCCCAGTTCGTCCTTGATGCGCTCTGCGGTGATTATCTCGAGGCGCGAGGCATTGCGCGTGATGGCGTCGAGAGTGTCGGGGTAGATGTCAAACTGCAGTTGCGTGGCGAAGCGCACGGCGCGCAACATGCGCAGAGGGTCGTCGGAGAATGTGATGTCGGGGTCGAGAGGTGTGCGTATGATGCGCCGGCGTATGTCGCCGAGGCCGTCAAAGCGGTCGATGAGCGTGCCGAATGTATCGGCGTTGACCGATATGGCCATGGCGTTGATGGTGAAATCGCGGCGCGACAGGTCGTCGTCGAGTGTGCCGTCCTCCACGATGGGGTTGCGCGAGTCGCGGCGGTATGATTCCTTGCGGGCGCCTACAAACTCGAGTTCGAGCGACTTGTGATGTACCTGTGCCGTGCCGTAGTTGCGGTACACTGCCAGATGGGTACCGGGGCCGGTTTCGCGTGCTACGGCCTCGGCCAGTTCGATGCCCGAACCCACGGTGACAAAGTCGATGTCCTTGCTCGGGCGACCGATTATGAGGTCGCGCACGAATCCGCCCACAACATAACATTCGCGGCCCATGCGGTCGGCGACGCCTCCCACAAGGCTGAATACCTTGCGTCGTAACTTTATCTTCAGGTTCATCAGTCGAGTGATACTATGTCTTCGGGTGCGTCGGTAAGGCGACGTGCCGGGCCTTCGGCCATGATTTCGTATGAGTTCTCGACGCCCACGGCACCGATGCCGGGAATCACGAATTTGGGCTCTATGGCGATGACGTTGCCGGCGGCGAACACATCGCGCGAGCGTGGAGCCAGCACGGGCAGCTCGTTGACTGTGATGCCGATGCCGTGGCCTACGAATCCGGCATGTGAGCGGTGGCCCATGAAGAAGTCGGCCATGCCGGCCTCCGCGACCATGTTCATGGCCAGCTCATACATGGCGCGGGCTTCTACGCCGGGGCGTGCTGCATTGGCTATGGCCTCGCAGATGCGGCGCGACAAGTCGTTGGCGCGCCGGGCCTCATCTGGGCAGTCGCCGGTGATGTAGCAGCGGGTTGAGTCGGCCAGATAGCCGTCGAAGTTGGCGTTCATGTCGACCATTACCGGCTTGCCGGGGCGGATGATGGTGCCGTTGGCGCCTACGGGCAGCGAAGGGCCGAGGCCGGCGCCTCCCATGGCAAAGTCGTAAGGCGACGGTGCGTCGGCATTGTCGCCGGTGAGCACATTGCCCATGAAAATCTCGAGTTCTGTGCCGCTGACCGGGAATTTGCCGAGGCATCCGTGGAGGCGCAGCACGCGCTCGATCTCAATCTGTAGCTCAATGTCGGTCATGCCTTCGCGATAGAGACGCGGCACCTGACGGTAAATATCGCTCAGGCGGGTGCCCGATTCGGCTATAAGCTTTACTTCCATAGGTGTCTTCACCGAGCGGGCCGCGCGCATCACGGCCGAACCGTTGGCGATATCGGTCACGCCGATGGCCTTGCGCAGGCGCATTACTGTAGAGTAGGGGGTGTCGTCGACAGTGAAGCCGACACGGGTGTCAGCCTTCACGGTGTCGGCGAGCAGCGGACCCATGTCCTCGGGCTTGCGGATGCGGTGCACGCCGTCGCCGGTGAGTATCGACGGGCGGCGCAGGAAGTATCGTAGGCCGCCGTTGCGGCTTACATATATGTAGCCGCAGAATATGCGGCCGGTGAGATAGAACAGGTTGGCGTTGTCGCTGATGAGCACGCTGTCGATATCTGCCTGTGCCATGGCTGCGGTCACTTTGCCCAGTCGGGCATCAATCTCTCCGGCTGGCAGCAGTTGCAGTTTTTCTTCAAATTTATGTTCCATCATTAACATCTGTTTTTAAACAATCTCTAAATCAGTTTTAGCAAATCGTCGAAACGCTTGATAGTAAAATCGGGGTCGGCACATGTGCCGAATCCGTATGACGCCCATACAAATTCCATGCCGGCCTTGTGGGTGCTGTCGCAGTCGCGCTGTATGTCGCCCACATATATCGGGTGCTCAAGTTTATAAACGTCGCGCAGCTCGCACAGGTTTATATCCTTGTCGTGGCCTGTGCCTCCATAGGTGCGCCGGTCAGTGAACAGTGCCCCAAATCCACTGTATTCGTAGAAATTGTCGAGGCCGCTCTCAAGGCAGTTGCTCACCATGAACAGCCGGATGCCGCGGTTATGGAGGGCAGTGAGAGTGTCGCGTACGCCGGGATATATTTTGCCGCCGAGTATAGGTTCGATCGCTACCTCAATGCGCGGCAGCAAGGTGAAAAATTCCTTGCGGTAAGGAGCGTCGGGCGCGGCGATGGCGTCGAAAATATCGTCGAGCGGCTTGCCCATCTGGGCCAGCAGCTGCTCGTAGCGCACGGGTTCACGGCGTATGCCCAGAGCGGCGAACGTCGAGTCCCACACCCTGCAGTAGGTGTCGACGGCGTCCCACATGGTGCCGTCCATGTCGAATATCATTGAGTCGATAGGCTTCATTGTATCGAGTCGGGTATCACATTGTCGGGAAACAGGATGAGGCCGATCTGCTCCACGTCGGGGAGCGTGTCGACGCGCATGATGTGACGCAGCCGGGCCGGACGGCCCGAGTCATAGCCGTATGTGCCGGCCAGTGTGTCGACCGCCACATAGCTCACGCCCACGCCGCGTCCATACCACTTGCCATATACGTCGGCCAGTGGAATGTTGACGGTGTCGAGCCGCATCGAATCGGTCCCGGGGACAGGAGTGGCAAGTTCGAGCCACAGGTTGCTGTACAGATAGCCGTTGGTGTGGCGCACTGCTATGGCGATACGGCCTGTGCCGGCAGCGGCAGCCGGCTCGGGCGTGGGCTCGAATTCAAGCGTGTCGCCGTATGCCCAGCCGCTGGCGGGGATGCTGTGAAATCCGGCGGCCTCGCCTGGAGGCGTCGGTCGGCTGCATCCGGCCAGCAGGGCTGCGGCTATCAGGGTCCATGCAGTGTGCCTCATTCCTTGGGAGGCTTCGGTGCCTCGGGCTTATCTCCTGAGCCTGGTTTGGGTTGTCCTTTGTTCTTTTTCTTTTTGGGCCTGTCGGGGCGCGGTTGCTTGTCGGTACGCGGAGCCTGGGCCTCGCCGGCCTCGGCCGGCGCATCGCCCTGCTGGGGCTTTTTCTTCTTACGCTTCTTCTTTTTGTCAAAACGTGTCAGGTCGTCCTCGCCGAGGATGTCGCCGAATGCCGTTTTCTCGCGTGGCTTCTCTTCGCCTTCGGCCTTGAGGCTCAGGGGCTTTTCTCCGGCCTTGTTGAGGGCGATGATCTCCAGGGCGCGCTCGGCCGAGATAGTCACCAGGTTGGCGGCGATGCTCTTGTCGGTTGAGTAGGTGATTTCGCGCTTGAACACGTCTGTCTTGAAGTGATAATATGTCGAGTCGGCAGTCTCGAGACGCACACCCTTGTCGGGGATGCTTTTTGAAGCCTCGACATACGAATCGACCTCAAAGTTGAGGCAGCATTTCAGCTTGGCGCACTGTCCGGCAAGTTTCTGCGGGTTGAGTGAGATGTCCTGATAGCGGGCGGCAGATGTGGCAACCGACACAAAGTTGGTCATCCACTTGGAGCAGCACAGCGGGCGTCCGCAGGGACCTATGCCGCCGATGCGGCCGGCTTCCTGGCGTGCGCCTATCTGCTTCATCTCGATGCGCACCTTGAATGTGTCGGCGAGCACCTTGATGAGCTGGCGGAAGTCCACGCGCTCGTCGGCTATGTAGTAGAAGATGGCCTTGTTGCCGTCGCCCTGATATTCCACATCGCCGATTTTCATGTTCAGGCCCAGCTCGGCGGCAATACGGCGGGCCTTGATCATGGTGTCGTTCTCGCGGGCGCGAGCCTCCTCGTAGCGCTCGAGGTCGCCGGGACGGGCCTTGCGGAATACTCGCTTCACCTCGTCCTTGGTGGCGGTATCCGTGCGGCGTCCGCGCCGGTCGCCGCGTGCGGCCTGTCGCATCCGGCGCTCCACCAGCAGGCCGGTGAGCGTCACCATGCCGATGTCGTGGCCCGGCGATGCTTCCACGGCCACCATGTCGCCGATGGCGAGCGGTATGTGTGTGGTGTTCTTGTAATATCCCTTACGGGTGTTCTTGAAGGTGACCTCCACCATGTCGCTGTCGGCATATCCGCCGGGTATGTCCTCCAGCCAGTTGAAGCTGTGGAGCTTGCAGCGGGGTTCGCTGTCGGTGTGGAAACCGGTGCCGACGGGCCTGACGCCGGAGTCCTTCTCCATGTCCTTGTCTTCGTCGGCCATGACTTACTTGGCAAATGCCACCGAGCGGGTTTCGCGTATTACGGTAATTTTCACCTGGCCGGGATAAGTCATCTCGTCCTGGATGCGCTTGGCGATTTCCGATGACAGCTTTTCGGTCTCGGCGTCGTCGATCTTGTCGGCGCCGACAATGACGCGGAGCTCGCGGCCGGCCTGGATGGCATAGGTCTTGATAACACCGGGATACGACAGCGCCAGCTGTTCGAGGTCGTTGAGGCGCTTGATGTATGCCTCGACAATCTCGCGGCGTGCGCCGGGGCGTGCGCCGGATATGGCGTCGCACACCTGCACGATGGGCGCGAGCAGCGATGTCTGCTCCACCTCGTCGTGGTGGGCGCCGATGGCATTGCATATTTCGGGCTTTTCCTTGTATTTTTCGGCCAGTTTCATGCCCAGCAGAGCGTGGGGCAGCTCGGGCTCCTCGTCGGGCACCTTGCCTATGTCGTGGAGCAGGCCGGCGCGGCGCGCCTTCTTGGGGTTGAGACCCAGTTCCGACGCCATGATGGCGCAGAGGTTGGCCGTCTCGCGCGAGTGCTGCAGCAGATTCTGTCCGTACGACGAACGATATTTCATCTTGCCCACCATGCGGATGAGGTCGGGATGCAGCCCGTGTATGCCGAGGTCGATGGCCGTGCGTTTGCCGGTCTCGATGATTTCCTCCTCGATCTGCCGGCGCACCTTGGCTACGACTTCCTCGATGCGGGCCGGGTGAATGCGGCCGTCGGCCACGAGCTGGTGGAGCGCCAGGCGGGCGATCTCGCGGCGCACGGGGTCGAAGCCGCTCAGTACGATGGCCTCGGGGGTGTCGTCGACGATGATTTCGATGCCGGTGGCAGCCTCAAGGGCGCGGATGTTGCGGCCTTCGCGGCCTATGATGCGGCCCTTGATCTCGTCGGAGTCGATGTGGAATACGGTCACGGAGTTCTCGATGGCGGTCTCGGTGGCCACACGCTGTATCGACTGCACTACGATGCGCTTGGCCTCCTTGTTGGCGGTCATCTTGGCCTCGTCCATTATGTCGTTGATATAAGATGCAGCAGCTGTCTTGGCCTCGTCCTTGAGCGATTCGACGAGTTTCTCGCGGGCTTCATCGCTCGACAGGCCCGATATATGCTCGAGCTGCTCCACGGCCTGGCGGTGCATCTTCTCGAGCTCGGCGCCGCGTGCCTCAAGGGCGGCCGACTGGTTTTCAAGTGTCTGACGGGTGATTTCCAGCTCGTTGCGGGTGCGGGCGTTTTCGCCCTGCTGCTGGTTGAGCTGCAGTTCGCGCTGCTTCAGCCGGGCCTCGTTCTGCTGAATCTTGGCCATGCGCTGATTGGCTGTTTTCTCGGCCTCGGCGGTTATCTGCAGCGCTTCCTCGCGTCCCTGAAGGGCCTTGCTGCGCTTGATGTCCTCGGCTTCGCGCTCGGCGTCGGCCACTATCTGCTTGGCACGGGTGGCAGCCATGCGGCGTTGCACCACGACGGTGATTGCGACACCCAGTGCTGCTGCCACTACGCCGATTGCTATATTTAAGAATATGTCCATTTTTTGAGTGTTATTGATATGGTATATACTAAGTTAATGTGCACATTATCGCCACCCGGCGCCTCTGCGCCCGTGGTGGGTGGTGCGGGTTGCGGTGACCGATGTGACCGACTTAGAAAACCATATTGCGTGCGGCGTAGCTTGGGAGCGACGGAGCTGTCATTCGAGGCCCATGAGAATCTCATCAAGCTCGTGCTCGAAGTCCTCGAGCATCTTCGACTGGCTGGCCAACTGCTCGCTCTTGCGGTAGTATAGCTCGGCAAACGCCAAAGCTACCTTGGCGAGGGCATAGTGCGACGACTTGCCGGGCTGGTCCTGCTGCATCTTCTGCCACAGATTGTTCACATGATAGGCGGCCTTGCGGAATATCGGTTCCTCGGCCAGCGTGATGGTGAACGCAAACGGCTCAACATCGGCTATCGTAACTGTGAATTTATGTCTTTTTTCTTCGTTCATATATCAGTCAGGCGGATTATCAGCGGGGCTGTCACTCCATGAGGTCGGCTATGCAGCGGTCGATATCCCGCACCAGATCTGCTACCATGGCCCGGGTCGCCGCCAGGTCGTCGCCGGTGAGGCGCACGGTCGAGGCTATCGACAGGTATTCGACCTTCATGCGCAGCTTCTCGATTTCCTCGTCGCGGGCCAGTACCTGAGCCGTGAGGTCGGATATCTCGTTCCTCGCGGCATCGTAGGCATCCCTCAGGTGGTGGTATTTTTCACTCACCACGCGGGTCTTGGCACGAACGCTTTCGAGTTGTTGTTGAAGGTCAGAGGCCATACTTCGCAAATTTTGACAAAATTACATAAAAATTTCCATAAATCCACGTTCCGCCGTAAAAATTTCAAAAAAATCTTTTTACACCGTTATGCTGCCTCGCCGTTCACCCCTGTCAAACACATGCGCCCCGCTGCGGCCAGTCAGCCGCGGCAGGGCGCCGGGATTATTTTAAGCTATCTGTTTAATCACAGTTTCCAGGCCACGCCCACGGTCAGCAGGCTGCCTTTGGGGCCGTATGACGCGCGGTTGGTGCACAGTATGTCCCACGATGCGCGCAGTCGCAGCCGCCAGAAGTCGGCCTGAAGGCCAACACGCCACTGCACGTTGGCGCGGTGCATGGAGTAATCTATCTGTATCAGATTGCACTGCGCCTTGGGGCCTGTGAAGATCGACATGGGTCCCCCTACATGTATAATGGCATTCACGCCGAGTCCGACACCAAATGTGTGACCATATTGGCTAAACGGTTCTCCCCATTCTTCAACGTTTTGATAGAAAAGCGTGACATCGGCGTCGAACGACAGATTCTCATACAGATGACGGGTATACGACCCTGTCGCGCCGACCTGCCAATATGGGTCTTTATCGTTAAGGATCCGTCCGGCCTCGGCGCCGACATGAAACTGTGCGTTAGCCGCCGCAAACACCGGCAGCAGCATCAGCAGCATGATAAGTTTCTTCATGGCGATATGATTTTGAAGATTAGCCTGTCTGCCACAGCTGTTAGCCATAGCAGACAGGACGATTATCTTAAGCTGTGTTTATTTTTAAGCTGCTCCGATCACATCCTTTTCATATTCATCCTTACCACCGCGCAGATGCTCCTCGATCTTTTTGAGGTTAACTATGGGATATGTCAGCATATTGCCGTGATAATTATTGAGATTCACCTCGTCGCCGAAGAACTCACGCAGGATTCTTACCATCTCAAGTTTTGCATTTGTTTCCGACTCGGAGTAGATACAGGTTTCAATATCGGGCATCTCCATAGCGGCTTTATTATAAAACATTATATATTTGGTCGCTTTGGACGGTACCAGTTCATGTTGATTATTCATACTGTAAGACAATCCTTCTGTTGATAACACCAGTTCGTTGTCTGTTGCCTTTTCTATATTGTAGACTGTATCTTCCACTTTGAAGGTTTTATTGTCGGCATTATATTCGACAGGGCAGGAAACGTAAACACCTTTACGGAATCCATTTAATTCCTCGTAGATTGTCCATACACTAAATAATGGAGAAGGGCAACCGGTATAAATCTGATACCGTTTTACGGAGCGCCAGCTATTGCCGTTAAGTACTGTAAGGCCATTTATGCCGGATATCGACGGGCCGTCGACCTCCTTGCGTGTACCCCATTTTCCTGTGCCGTCCTGATATGCGGCGTAGTCCATCTCATATTCATTGGTATGGTTTAGATTGAATGTAATGGAAGTTTCTCCACGGGCAATCGATTCCATGAAGTTTTTATCCACATTGCCTTTAAAGGCGTCATTGGGATCATCCTCCGACGAGCAGGCGCTTACCGCAAGCATTGCGAGCAGCGCGATGGTCAATGCCATCAGTTTGTTGATTAGTTTCATATGGACTCTATTTATTAGGTTTGATATTTACTAATGCACTCTTGAATACACTGTTCGTATAACCGGACGGTTTGAGAAGTGAGAAACCGAAGAAGCCATCTTTGTCGCCACCCCATCCCCAGTTGGCGTAGAATAAGGTGCCCGTATCTATTAATTCTTCTTCATGGTGAATACAGGAGAATGTCTTTTCGTAAGTAAAAGTCCACACTTGTTTTTCTATATAGCCTGTATATTGCTCTCCGCCTTCAACAATCCATGCATGACGCCCCTTTTTACCATCTTTATCAGTGAGTTCGCTGCTGATAATTGATGGACTGTAAGTTAAAAGGACTGATTTCGTTATTTGTTTGGGATCATCGATCAGTTGACTTGTATATCCGTATGCCTTAAGAGCCTTAGCTCGATTCTCTTGCGAGCATCCTGTTCCTGTGTTCTTGTCGTATTTTGCATTACATTTATAATAAACATCTAACAAAAAATCAGAGGTTGTTTTATTTCCGGAAGGACCTTTTGACATGCCGTTCCAATTAAAATAACTGGGATATTTATTAGCATATAGAATTTGGCCGACTGCAACCGGTCCGCAACCAACAGGAATATGACCGGTTATATTATCAGTTGTCGTCGGGAAACTTTGATTAAAGCCTGAAAACTGGTCCCATTTTGTAGTTAGGCAATGTCCAAGTCCGGTTCTTGTTGATTTATCGATTTCTACAATGACTGTAAGGTCTGCGTAGTCTTCAAAATAGACAGGCCAGATATAAGCTTGTACATAGCCTGCCAACTGTGAGTGGTCGCCAAAAGATGTGGTACCATTATAATCATTGATAGAATAGACCCTATATCCAAGAGAATTCCATTCATCGATTTTTTCCATCATGATCTGCGAGAGTTCATAATACTCTTCCGGATCGATTGAACGGCTTTTTCTAACGGATGGAGTATCTGAAAGTGGTTTTATCGGTTCGACTACTTCATAGCGATGCCACATCCCTGCTATCTTTTCGAGTGAGTCGGCAGGGAGAGATTCTGACTCGGCGATGCTGTGCATGGTGCAGTCCATCCATTCGCTCAGGGGGAAGGGTAGGCTGTCGGTAACGGTGAAGTTGCCTTCGTCGGCGTAGGCAAGTATGGGCGAGTGGGTCTTTTCGGCGCTTATGAGGGCAAAGCCGCCGTTGTCGGCATAGTTGATGCAGATCACGCGGTCGATGCCCTGCTTGTCCTTGAGCAGCGACACGGTGTAGTCGGCCGAGCGGCCTTTGCGCTGCTTGCCGAAGAGGTTGCCGAGGATGTTCTTGACTTCCCCCGAGTTCACATCTTCGGTGATCTGAGTGATTTCTTCCTTTTGGACAGCCGTAAGCGCTGCCTCATCATCGGGCATCGGCAGCTCGGTGTCATACGACTGGCAGGCCGTCATAAGCAGTGCCGCCAGTGTTGATAGAATTGCTGCTTTGCTCATTGGTATTAAATTTAGGTGATTGATGCCCTTGATTTCGCAAAGATAGTCAATGAGTTGATGATTGTCAATGAATTTCTTGCTCGATCGCAGGCTTTTTAGTTTTTTTAACTTTGGGAATGAGGGAGGTGCGAAATGGTATATATGTCAGTTGATTTCGAGGAGGGCTTCGTACTCCTGATGAGAGGTTTTGACGACGATTGTGTATGTGCCGGGGGCGGTTCCGATATTATATGTATACGGAGCCATAGTGAAGAACGATGTCGTGGCGACGTGAGCATCCTCCATAC